>JAHJXP010000029.1 GCA_018827585.1 Pseudomonadota bacterium
GACCGGCGTATTTGGCGGACTCCCGGTGCAGGCTGCCGTAGCTGACCTGACCGCCGCCGGGCAGGATCAGGCAGGGCGCATCCGGATTTTCTGGAAAGCGGGAGTGGAGAATTTCGTAGAGGTTCTCGTTCATATTGCCTCGCTCGCAACACATCCCCCGGATGTCTACAGGGGAATATTGTTGTGTCTCTTTGACAGTCGCGTCTGTACCTTTTCCTTGAATGCATCGAGGAGGGCGGCCACCCTTTTTCTCGTTTCCCGGGGCAGGATGATCTCATCGATGATACCGAGACTGGCGGCGAAATAGGGGTTGTTGAACTGCTCTTCGTAGGAGGCGGCCAGGTCCCTGCGCTTTGCCGCGGGATCGGCGGCGCCCGATATCTCGCGCCGATAGATGACGTTGCAGGCCCCTTCGGCCCCCATGACGGCGATCTCCGCGGAGGGCCAGGCCATCGCGTAATCGGCGCCCAATCCCTTGGCGCACATGGCGATGTACCCGCCGCCGTAAGCCTTGCGCGTGACGACGCTGATCTTGGGCACCGTGGCCTCGGAGTAGGCGTGGAGCATCTTGGCCCCGTGCCTGATGATGCCGGACCATTCCTGCTGGGTCCCGGGCATGTAGCCTGGGAGATCGGTGAATGTCAGGAGGGGGATATTGAAGGCGTCGCAGAACCGGATGAACCGCGCGGCCTTGTCAGAGGCGTTCACATCGAGGACGCCCGCGCCGAAACGCGGATTGTTAGCGATGACGCCCACGGGCCGGCCCATGATCCGGATGAAGGCCACGACGACATTCTTCGCCCAGAATTCGTGGGGCTCGAAGATTTCCTGGTTGTCGGCCACGGCGGCGATGATCTTCTTCATGTCATATCCGCGGGTCGCCTTGTCCGGGATGACGGCGTCCAGTTCGGGGCACTCTCTGTCTGCGCTGTCCGTGCAGGGGACGACGGGCAGGGGGCTGTGACAGCTGTCGGGTAGATAGGAAAGCAGGGTCTTCACCCTGTTCAGGCAGTCCTCGTCGTTTTCAGTGGCGAAATGGCACACCCCGCTCTTGGCGGCATGCGCCATGGGGCCGCCGAGTTCTTCGTGGCTGACCTCCTCGGCGATGACCGCCTTGACGACGTCCGGACCGGTGATGTACATGTAACTATTGTTTTTTACCATGAAGACCCAGTCCGTGAGTGCCGGCGAGTAGACGGCGCCGCCCGCCGTGGGTCCCATGATCGCGGAGATCTGGGGAATATATCCGGAGGCGATGCTGTTGCGGTAGAAGATCCCGGCATATCCGTGCAGGGCGGTAATTCCTTCCTGGATGCGCGCCCCCCCGGAATCGTTCAGGGCAACGAAAGGCTTCCTCGCGTCAACGGCCATGTCCATCACTTTCCAGATCTTTTGCGCGTGCATTTCCCCGAGGCTGCCCCCGGAACTTGTGAAATCCTGGGCGGCAACAAAGACGACCCGGCCGTTGACCTGGCCGAAGCCCGTGATGACGCCGTCGGCGTTGATCTCCTTCCCGGCCAGGCCGAAGAGGGACGAGCGGTGTTTGACAAAAAGCTGGACCTCCTGAAACGTGCCCGGATCGAAAAGGAGACCGATCCTTTCCCTGGCGGTCAATTTGCCCTGTTCGTGCTGCTTCTGGATCATCTTTTCCCCGCCCATGGAGAGAAGCAGGTTCTTCCTCTCAATGAATGCGCCGATCTTTTCCGCGGTCGTTTTCTGCGTCTGATCTTTCTCCATATGCCTTCCGCTCCTCTCCGCGTTTGATGTCTTGACGGCTTCGTAAAAAGTCCAAAAACCCCTCCCCCTTGACGAGGGTTAGGGTGGGGGTGAAACGTGGTTGTATTTCAGTGAGTAATTGCCCCCTCCCCTTAATCCCCTCCCGCCGGGGGAGGGGAAATTTCACTTTTTTCGGGACCGTCGGAAATTGTGCAAACAAATATAAAGAGGCCCCCAGGCGCTGTCAATCAAAATCGGCTTTCCCTGCCAAACACCGGGAAAACGACAACGGAGCTCCGGACGCTCTTTAGCGCGGCCGGGTCATGGCCCGTCGGCACTGCACCAGGATAGAGAGCGCCTCGAAGGGCTGCTCGATCTCCGGGAAGGTGGGGATCCCCAGGGGCTCCAGGGCGGCCTTGTATTCATCCATGCACTCCCTGGCGCCGCTGAAGGTGACCAGGATCGGTTTCCCGGGATATTTTTTCGCCAGATCCACAATGAAGGCGGGATCCGGCACGCCCGTCTCCCGGGTCAACATCATTACAGGAACCACGGCGTTCACGGCCGGGTCCTGAAGGACGATCTCCATCCCCTCCCGGTAGGCGGATTCCACCCCCGACGAGAGGGCCGCCGGCCAGATATCCACGGGATTGCGCATCCGGATGTAGGAGGGGCTGATGTCTTGCAACCGCTTGACGTTTTCCGCCTCCAGCGGCGGAATATGGAGACCCAGGCGGACGCAGAAATCGGAGAGAGTCGCCAGCATCGCGCCGGAAGGGGCGAGAAAGCTGACGCCGTCTCCCGCCGGGAGCGGCAGCATGGAAAAGGCCTTCCCCGCCAGGATCAGGTCGGTGTAGTCCGAGACCCGGACCACGCCTGCCTGGCGGAGCATCCCGTCCACGATGCGGTCCGGCGAGGCCATGGCGGCGGTATGGGCCATTGCCGCCTGCCTGCCCGCCTCCGTCGCCCCGCTCTTGAGCAGGACGACCGGTTTTCTGCGGGTGATTTCCCGGGCCGCCTTCAGAAACTCAAGCGGCCGCTTGAAACTCTCGATGTAGATGAGGATGGCGGCCGTCTCAGGATCTGCACCCAGATATTCCAGGGCGTCCGTCTCGTCGATGCCGATCTTGTTCCCCAGTCCCACGACGCGGGCCACGCCGAAATGCTCGCCGGTGAGGATGTATTTGAGGGTGTGGGTGCCGAAATTCCCCGTCTGGGCGATGTAGGAAACCCGGCCGCGCCGGATCTTTCCCTGGGGAAAGAAGGTAGACGTAAAGGCCCGCGGGGTCGAGGTGTGGCCGGAGGTGTTCGGACCCAGGACGTGGAGACCCCTTTCCCGGATGATGCGGACGAGCTCTTCCTGGATCAGGGCCCCGGCCTCGTCCACCTCGGCAAAACCGCCGGAGGCGAGGACAAAATGGCGGATTCCCCGCTCGGCGCAAGCCACAAGGGCCTGGGCCGTCGCCGCTGCCGGGAGGATGATCACGGCCACATCCACGTCCGGGGGAAGGCCCTCGATGGCGGGCAGGACATCGATTTCCATGATCCTTCCGCCCTTGGGATTGACCGGGTAGATCCTGCCTTCATAGCCGTTGGCGAGGATGTTCCGGATCACCTCGCAGCCGGGTTTTCCCGGGACGGCGGAGGCGCCGATAATCGCGACGCTGCGGGGGTCGAAGAAGGGGCCGAGTTTGCTGTTCATGGTTTTTCTCCAGAGGATGAGGGAGTATGCGTCCGAAAAAGGCCCGATCATGGGCGAACGGCGGCCGCGGAGCGGAGCGCCACCAAGGCGTCCACCGCCACGGGCGAGCCGTCCGGGCGGATCTTGACGGGGTTGATGTCGATTTCCCGGATCTCTTCGAATTGCGAACCGATCGCTCCCACAGCTACTAAAATCCCGGCCAGGGCCTCGCGGTCGACGGGCGCCTGGCCGCGAAAGGCCTGCAGGACCTTGGCCGTCCGGATCTCCTCCATCATCTCCAGGGCGTCGGCCGCAGAAAGAGGGGCAACACGGAATACCACGTCGGCAACGATCTCCGTGAGGGTCCCCCCCAGGCCGAACATGACGCAGGGCCCGAACTGGGCGTCCCGGATGAGGCCGCAGACCAGTTCCCTCTCGCCCCGGACCATCTCCTGAACGATGAGGCCATCGCAGCCGGCAATGGCAAGCAAACGCCGCGATTCCTCCCGGACCTCCTTCCCCGCTTTCAGATTCAAGGCAACGGCCCCCAGCTCCGTCTTATGCTGAATCCGCTCCCCGGCCGCCTTCAGAACCACCGGGTAGCCAAATTCCCGGGCGGCCTTCACCGCCGTCTCCCCGTCCGGAACAAGCGCTTCCCGACAGATCGGAATCCCAAAATCCGCCAGGAGCTGCTTCGCCTCATATTCATTCAGCGCCGGTTTCCCCTCCCGGACAGCCTTTTCAATCCAATCCATCGGAGCTACGCCTCCTTTTTTCTATTTTTTCAGAAATTTACGCCAGAAAATTGACAACTTCGTAAAAAGTCGATTTTGGCCTCTTTTGTCATTCCGTGCTTGACACGGAATCCATTATTTTCGATTAGTTCCGGACACCCGCGCCTGTCAGGGTGCAGCGACACCCTACACCAGGAACAATAATGATCTCAACCTTTTTTATCCCCCCAGCGCTTCGATGCGCCGGATCTCCGCCGGCACCTCCCGGCTGCTGTTCAATATCCGCCAGGCGCCGGCAAAATCCCCGCCCCGTGTCAGGTCATTCGGAACGATCAGGCAGCGGATGCCCGCCGCGAGCGCCGACTGAAGCCCGCGCTCCGAATCCTCGATCACAACACACTCCTCGGCGTCGAACCCGCTTTTCCTGACCGCCAACAGATAGGGTTCCGGATTCGGTTTGGACAGTCTGTAATCCTCCCGTGTAAGGACAAAATCAAACCAGGGGAGAAGCCCCGTTCCTGAATGAATCGCATCGAAGTGGACCTTCCGGGAACTGGTCACGATTCCCATAAGCGCCCTCCCCCGCAGTGCGCCGAGCGCCTCCTGGACCCCGTCCAGGATCCGGATGCCCCCGTTGAGCAGCTCCGTATAGCGGCGGTTGCGCTCCTCATGGAGCTGATCGATCTCCGCCTGGGGCAACCCCTTTTCCGTAGCCAGATCGAAGGCGCTGCGCCCCTCTAAAAGCGAGATCCGCTTGAAGAGCGGCTCCGTCAGCGTCACTCCCGCCCGGAGCAGGAGTTCCCTGGTCGCCTGGAAGTATAGTTTCTCGGTGTCCACCAGGACGCCGTCATTGTCCCAGAATACGGCTCGGATCATTTAATCTCCCATTGACTTCATGAAATGACGTCCCCTCAAAAGTGACGACCTCGTAAAAAGTCCGGATGCTTCGCTAAAGCTTCACCCTGCCCCTGCTTTCGCAGGGGCAGGCTTATTGCGGCGTACGTCTATGTGTGCCTCATTCCTCAGGGTTCGCGCGCCTTGCCTGCGGAACTTTTTACGAAGCCGTCCTAAATTTAAGACTTTTACAACTTTTTACGAGAGCGTCACTCATTCTTGGTGATTTCTTCAATCCCGTTCTTCCTTCACCGGCTCAGGCCAATGGCGACTACCCCCGCGGCGATCAGAAGAGCGCCGAGCAACTTCTGCGGCCCATGCCTCTCCCCCAGCCAGGCAATCCCGAAATAGGCCGACAGGACGATGCTGACCTCGCGAACCGCCGCCACGTAACTGACCTTGCTCATCTGCAGGGCGAAGAGTATCAACAGATAGGTGAAGATGCTCAGGAAGCCGACGACGACGATGGAACCCGCGTGTCTGCGCCATTCTTCCTTCAAGCGTGCCCCTTCCCTTAACAGGACCCAGGGGGTGATCACCAGCCAGGTGATCAGGACCATCAGATAGATATAGACGGGCGGGTGGACCAACCCCACGCCGACCTTGTCCACGAGCGAGTAGGCCGCGGTGGCGACTCCCGTGAAAAGCGCCCAGAGGGAGGCGCCGCCCCGGAGAGACCGGAAAGGCTCAAGAAACGCTGCTCCGGTAAAAGAGCGGAGATGAACGCAATAGATGCCGCTGATGATCAGAACTATCCCGATCGCCCCCGGGAGGGGGATCTCCTCGCCAAGCAGGATCACGGCAAGAATCGGGACTAACATGGGGCCCGACCCCCTGGCCAACGGATAGACCAACGAAAGGTCGCCCCGCTGATAGGCCATCCCCATGCACCAGAAATAGACCCCGTGGAGGAGACCGGTGACGACGATGCAGAGCCACCCCTCGACAGTGATGGCCGTCACTTGAAAATAGTACAGAAACAGAGGCGAATAGATCCCCAGCGACACCAGGAGGAACCACCAGATGAAAACGATTTTCCGTTCGCTTTTCTTGAGCAGGAAGTTCCAGCCCGCATGCAGGAAGGCGGACGCCAGAACGATGCCCAGGACGATACCGCTCACCGTAGAGCCTCCCGATGCGGCCTGTCTTCCGAGTGCCTACAGGACATCTTCGAGGATCTCCGCGGCGTCGCGGACGAAGCGGGGGCAGCGCTCGGTGAACAGCCCTTTTTGGCGCGCCTGCTCCAGGCCCTCCGGCGTAGAGATATCGCAGCCCAACAGATCCCGGCAGAGGATCGAACCGTTGCGCGCCCGGAACCGGCCGGCATAGTCGCGCACGCAGCCGTAAGTCTTCGCTTTGGTTTCCTTGTCCTTCGCCTCCGTATGACCGTGCTTTAGCCCGATCGCCATCATGCCGCCCGTGACGGCCCCGCAGACCTCTCCGAGCCCCCCCATCCCGCCGCCCATCCCGGCGGCCGCCCGGAGGGCCGTCTCCCTCTCCAGTCCGAATTCGCCACTGTACGTGGAAAGAACCGCCTGCGAACAGTTGAACCCCTCTCCGAAACAGCCGACTGCCTTCTCGATTTTATCGCTCATCCATCCACTCTCCCCAGTCCATCGTCAACAAAATTCCCCTTCCCTCCGCCTCAGCCGCGACAAATCCAGAAAGGCCAAAATTTCGCGGGCACTATAGTACGGATCAAGACCTTCGTCAATATTTGACATTTCGCGGGGCTTCCATTATAGTGGCGGCCGAATTACGCACCCGAGGGTTGTCATGCAGATACAGGATGTCTTCCGCTACTTTGGAAACGACCTGAAACGGGTCGAGGAGCACATGGAGATGCATCTCCGTTCGGAAGTGCTGCTCATCCCGGAGATCATCCATCACCTGATCGACAGCGGCGGCAAGCGGTTCAGGCCGCTGCTGCTTCTGGCAACCTCGGAACTGTGCGGTTACCGCGGAGAGCGCCGCTACCCCCTGTCGGCCGTCATCGAATTCATCCACACCGCGACCCTCCTGCACGACGATGTAATCGACCATGCGGAAACCCGGCGGGGAAAGGCTTCCGCAAACCGGGTCTGGGGCAATGCCGCCAGCGTCCTCGTCGGAGATTTCCTCTACTCCAAGGCCTTCAAGCTGATGATCGACGATGGGAACCTGGCCATCCTCAAGCTCATCTCCACCACCACGAACACGATGTCGGAAGGGGAGGTCTTCCAACTGATGAAGGCCGGCGACGTCAACATCACCGAGAAGGAATACCTGTCGATTGTGGAGAAAAAGACCTCCATCCTCATTTCGGCGGCCTGCGCCATCGGCGCCATTCTCGGAAATACGGCCGACAGCCGGATCGAGGCTGCTACCCGCTTCGGGATGAGGCTGGGGACGGCCTTCCAGATCACGGACGACACCCTCGATTACGTGGCCAAGGAGGAGGAATTCGGCAAGGCAATCGGCCAGGACCTCAGGGAGGGGAAACTGACCCTTCCCCTCATCCGGACGATAAAGAAGTGCTCCCCGGAGGATAGGTCCCTCATCCAGTCGGGAATCGCGCAAAAGGATGAGGAGGCCATCGCCGGGATCATGGCCCTGATCCACCGCTACGACGGCATCCCCTATGCCCTCGCCAAGGCCAAATCCTGCATCGACGAGGCAAAGGGCTTTCTGGCCCCCTTCGCCGACTCGGAAGCCAAGGCCGCGCTCTTCTCCATCGCCGACTACATCATTGCCAGACGCCTTTAGGCGCCCCCGATCGTATGCTCAACGAAAGCCATCTGAATAAATACGCCGACGTGCTCCTCTGGGGATTGAAGACGGCCCGGAGAGGGCGTTTCCGGAAAAGGGACGTTATCCTTCTCCAGCACGACCGCGCCGCTCTGAGGCTCGCGGAAATCCTGTATGAGAAGATCATCGCCGCGGGGATGAACCCGATCCAGCGGGCGGGGCTCACTGTCCCGATGGAACGCGCCTTCTACGGCAAGGCCGGCGGACGGCAGTTGATCTTTCAGCCTCCGGGGGAAAAGGAACTCTGCGGAAACCTCCACGGGCGGATCTACCTCCACGCCCCGGATTCCCTGACCCACCTAAAGGACGTCCCCCCTGCCCGGATCGGCAGGGTCCTCGTCGCGCGCAAGCCGCTCCGCGACATCCTGGAGCGGCGCGAACAGGAGGGGTGTTACGGCTGGACCCTCTGCACCCTGCCGACGGAGAAACTCGCCGCACAGGCCCGCACGACGCCGGAACTCTACGCCGAACAGATCATCCGCGCCTGTTACCTCGACCGGGAAAACCCGGTCGCCGAATGGGAGGCAATCCGCAGGCAGGCGAACGCCATCAAGAAATGGCTGGGCGGCCTGAAGGCGGCCTTCTTCCATATCGAGTCCGCCCATTGCGACCTCAGGATCACGCCGGGGGCCGAGAGGAAATGGGCCGGGGTCTCCGGGCACAACATACCGAGCTTCGAGCTTTTCGTCTCCCCGGACTGGCGCGGCGCCGAGGGGACCTACTTTGCGAACCTCCCCTCCTACCGGAGCGGCAACTATGTCGAGGGGGTGCGGCTCGTCTTTTCGAGGGGCGTCGCGACCGAGATCAGCGCCGAAACCGGCGGGGCGTTCACCGTCGCCCAGCTCCGGATGGACCCGGGGGCGGGGCGGATCGGCGAGTTCTCCCTGACGGACCGGCGCTTTTCGCGGATCGACCGGTTCATGGCCGACACCCTCTTCGACGAAAACTTCGGCGGGGAGCACGGGAACTGCCACATCGCCGTCGGGGCGTCCTACACCGACACCTACGCCGGCGATCCCGCCGCGATGACCAGGGCGCTCAAGCGGAAGCTGGGTTTCAACGACTCGGCCCTCCACTGGGACCTGGTGAACACGGAGGCCAAGACGGTCACGGCGCACCTGACGACTGGCAAACGAATCGTCATCTACGAAGACGGCCAGTTCCGGTATTGAAGTATGACGACTTCGCAAAAAAGCCGCAAATCTCCCTCCCCCTTGATGGAGGGAGCATTTTTTCTCCCTCCCCCTTGACGGGGGAGGGGGAAATTTGCTTTTTACGAGAGCGTCAAGTGTGGGGATAAATTTCCTTGACGGAACCTCAAGGATAAAGATAAAAAATTGCCATGTCCGATGTGAATGGAGGCCCCGGAATTCAATGAGGCGTTTCCTGTCCCGCAACAGACAATTGCTGACCGTCCTTCTGGCCCTGGCCGGCATCGGCATCACCCTCGCCTACATCTACTGCTACGGCGCCTGCAGCTCTCTTAGAGGGGACGTCCTGGGGGTGGACCTGAAATACCTGGGGATATTCTACATGAGCACGATTATCGTCCTTGCCCTGATGCGGAAATTTCTCCTCTGCCTGCTCCTCTTCGCCTTCGGGGCGGGCAGCGAGCTTTTTCTCATCGGCTACCAGATCCGCAGCGGCATCTACTGCCCCTACTGCCTGGCCTTCGCCGCCACGGTCTTCCTCGGCCTGGCCGTGAACTTCGAGCGGGCAAAAAAGACGCTCGCGACACTGGCCGCCGCCGGCGGCCTTGTCTTCTTCCTGCTCTTCTTTTCGGGAACGGCGAGGCCCGTCTACGCCGCCGAGTCTCCGCTGCCCGTCTTCGGCGCCGGACCCGTTCAGGTCCGGATCTACACGGACTACTTCTGCGGGCCCTGCCGAACCGAAGAGGCGGAGGTCATGTCGCTCATTACGGAGCTCTTGGAGAAAAACCTCGTCCGCGTCACCTTCATCGACACGCCGATCCACCAGGAAACGATCCTCTATGCCGGTTATTTTCTCGCGATGGTAAATGCAAACAAGGAGTTTGCCCAGGCGGCCGCGGCCCGGGCCGCGCTCTTCGAAGCGGCGGGGAAGAAGATCGGGGAGAAGGAGGCGATGGAGGCCTTCCTGAAAAAGAAGGGCATCCCTTTCCTGCCGTTCAACACGGCGCCGGTATTCAAGATCTACGGCAACTACCTCAAGGAGGACCGGATCAACTCGACGCCGACCTGCGTCATCGTGGGCCCGAGCGGGAAACAGACCCTGCAGGGGAGCGACCAGATCCCGAAGGGTCTGCGCGATCTGCTCGGCCTTCCCGGTCCTGCTTCATCGCGTAGGGAAGATAGTTGAGGATGTCCTGGGCGGTGATCCCGTCCTCCCCCTTGTCCGCGGCGGCCAGGTCGCCGGAGAGCCCATGGATGAAGACTCCTTTGCGGACCGCCTCCTCCAGGGGCAGACCGAGGCCGGACATCGCTGCGATCGTCCCGGCCAGGACATCCCCCGCCCCCGCGGTCGCCATCCCGGGGTTGCCGCTCAGGTTGATGAAGACCCGCCGCTCCTGGGTCCCGATCAAAGACCGGGCGCCCTTCAGGACGATAAATGCCCGCAGATCCGCGCAGGCATCCTGGAGGACGGGTATCCTCCCCTTTTCAATCTCAGAGACCCTTTTACCGGTGAGCCTTGACATCTCCCCCGGATGGGGGGTGAGGATCGTCGGAGCCCGCCGCCCCCGGATGATCTCCGGATGGTCGGCCAGGGCGGTGATCCCGTCGCCGTCGATGAGAAGCGGCTTCTCTATCCCGGCGGCCAGCTCCCGGACAAGCTGCTGCGTCTCCTCGGAGAGGGAGAGGCCGGGGCCGATCACCACCATATCCACGCGCCCGGCAATCGCCAGGAGGGCGTCCCTGTTCTTCAGCGACAGGCTTCCCTCCGTGGTTTCCGCCTGGGGGACAAAGACGATCTCGCTCCCCCGCGTCGCGAGGAACGGGGTCATCGACCAGGGGGCGGCAAGACGCGAATACCCGCCGCCCGCCTTCAGAAACGACATGGCGGCAAAATAAGGGGCGCCGAAATAGCCCGCGGCGCCGGCGATAAAAAGGACGTCCCCCACCGATCCCTTGTGGGCCGTAGCCTCACGCGGCGGGAGCGGGATGAAGTCGTTGGTTTCGACCCTGATCGACTCCTCCTCGTAAAGGGAAGGGGGAAACGAGATGTGGCAGACGTGAAGCCTGCCGCCCAGAGTGCAGCCCGGGTAGAGCATGTTTCCGATCTTGGGGAGGCCGAAGGCGACGGTGTGGTCCGCCCGGACCGCCGTTCCCATAATCTCCCCTGTGTCGCCATTGACGCCGGAGGGGATGTCCAGGCTGAGGATCGGTTTACCGCTTGCGTTAATCAGGTCGATCGCCTTTCGGTAAATGCCGCTCACCCCGCGATCGAGGCCCGTTCCGAGCAGGGCGTCGACGATCCCGTCGCAGTGGAGGACCCTCGACCGGATCGCCGCGACATCCGAGACGCGCGCCACCTCGACGGCCAGCCTCTCGATGATCCCGAGGTTGGTCTTGGCCGCTCCCTGGAAACGTCCGGGGTCACCGAAGAGGAAGACCAGGGGGATCCCCCCTCCGGAGAGGATGTGCCTCGCCACGACCAGGCCGTCGCCGCCGTTGTTCCCGTTCCCGCAGAAAACGGCGTGCCGCCTCCCGTCAACCCCCCACTCCCGGCAGAGCACCCGGTACGACGCCTGCCCGGCGTTCTCCATGAGGATCTCCTCCGAAACCCCCAGTTTTTCGGCGGCATGATGATCCATCGCCCTCATCTGTTCGACGCTGCTGACCTTCATCGTTCGTCCCCCATTGTGGGAATTAGGCATGACGGCTTCGAAAAAAGTCCGGATGCTGCGTTGCGCTTCACCCGGAGCTTGTTCCGAGCGAAGCGAGGAATCTCCGGGTTTGATTCGGCTAAAGCCTCACAACCGTTGCAGCGTACGCTAAAGTACGCCTCACTCCTCAGGGTTCGCGCGCCTTGCCTGCGGAGCTTTTTACGAAGCCGTCCTAAATTCAAGGCTTTTGTGACTTTTTACGAAGTCGTCAAGCACGACTTCCCCGTAAGACGAGAAGCCGGCGCGCCGCGGCGGCGACCGCTTCGGCGGTGATCCCGAACTTCTCGTAGATCACCTGGTAGGGGGCGCTCGCGCCGAACCGGTCGATCCCCACGACGGCCCCCTCCAGCCCCACGTAATGCTCCCAACCCAGACTTCTCCCCGCCTCGACCGCGACCCTCGCCCGGACGGAGGGAGGGAGGACCTGATCGCGCCACGCCTGCGGCTGGCGGTCGAAGAGCTCCCAGGAAGGCAACGAAACGACCCGGACGCGGGTCCCCTCCTCGGCCAGCGTTTTACCCGCCTCGAGGGCGATCTGGACCTCCGATCCAGTCCCGATCAGGATCGCCTCCGGCGTTCCTTCCACGGATTCCCAGAGGATGTAGCCGCCCTTCCGGAGACCGGCCGCCGGACCGAATACACTGCGATCCAGGACGGGCAGGTTCTGGCGCGTAAAGATGAGGGCCGTGGGGCCGTCTCCTCTCCCGAGTGCGACCCGCCAGGCCTCCGCCGTCTCGTTGGCATCCGCCGGCCGGATGACCGTGAGGTTGGGAATCCCCCGCAGGCTCATCAGATGCTCGACGGGCTGGTGGGTAGGCCCGTCCTCGCCGACGCCGACGCTGTCGTGGGTAAAGACGTAGATCACCCGGAGGCCCATCAGGGCGGCCAGGCGGATCGACGGCCGCATGTAATCGGCGAAGGTGAAGAAGGTCCCGGTGAAGGGGATCGCCCCCCCGTGGATCGCCATCCCGCCGGCGATCGCCGCCATCGCATGCTCCCGGACGCCGAAATGGATGTTCCGGCCGCCGTAGCCCCACTCCCCGCCGAGAGCCCCTTCCCGGCTGGCGGGCGGGTCGCCCGGCTTCTGGAAATCGCCCAGCCCCTTGAGCCAGGTGAAGGTGGAGGGATTCAGGTCGGCCGATCCCCCCATCAGCTCCGGGATCACGGGGGCGAGCGCCTGCAGGATCGCCTCGGACGTCTTGCGCGTCGCCACGTCTTTGGTTCCCGGCCCATAGCTGGGAATCGCCGCCTCCCAGCGCGCGGGCAGATCCCCTTTCATGACCCGCTCGAATTCAGCGGCCGCCTCAGGGTGATCGACCGCATAATGCCGCAAGGCGTCTTTCCAGACTTCATGTCTTTTCGCACTTTCGGCCGCGGCCGCGCGGAAATGCGCAAGGGCCTCCTCCGGGACGAAGAAGAGAGGGGCGAGCGGCCAGCCCAGGTTCTCCCTGGCTGCCCGGAGCTCCTCCGATCCCAGCGGGGACCCGTGGCAGGCGCTGGTGTTCTGCTTTCCCGGGGCGCCGAAACCGATCGTCGTCCGGAGGCGAATGAGGGTGGGCCTCGAGGTTTCCGCCTTTGCCGACGCGAGGGCCGCATCCACCGCCGCGACGTCGTTCCCGTCCTCAACGGGGATCACCTGCCAGCCGCAGGCGGCAAACCGCTGATCGCAATTTTCAGTGAAGCAGAGCGTCGTGGCCCCCGCCAGGGAGATTCGGTTGTCGTCGTACAGCACGATGAGCTTCCCCAGGCCGAGATGGCCCGCCAGGGCGCAGGCCTCGCAGGAGAGCCCCTCCATGAGATCCCCGTCGCTGGCAAAAACATAGGTGAAATGATCCATGATCCGGTGATCGGGGCGGTTGTAGCGCGCCGCGAGATGGGCCTCCGCAATTGCCATCCCCACCGCCGCGCCGAGTCCCTGGCCGAGGGGACCGGTGGTCATCTCCGCCCCTGGCGGATGCTGCCTCTCCGGATGGCCGGGCGTCTTGCTCCCCCACTGCCGGAAGGCCTGAAGGTCTTCAAGGGAAAGGTTGTAGCCGGAAAGGTAGAGGAGGGTGTAGAGGAGCATCGAGCCGTGTCCGGCGGACAGGACGAAGCGGTCCCGGTCGTCCCACAGCGGATCGGCCGGGTTGTGCTTCAGGTGCCGCGTCCAGAGGACGTAGGCCGCCGCCGCCGCGCCCATCGGCATGCCGGGATGGCCGGACTTGGCCTTTTCAATGGCGTCCGCCGCCAGGAAACGGATCGTGTTGATGCATCGCTCGTCCAAAGTCATTCCTTCGCCCATCTTGCCCCTCCCTGATCCGGAACGGATGTGATGGGGCACTGTACAACAAGACGCCCCGTTAGACAAGAGGCTCAGTTATCCATTTTCCCAGTTGACTTTCAATAAAAACGTGCTTATGCTTTTGCCAAAATTAGAAGCTCTCCGCAGCAAGCTGCGGAGAATCTTCGATCCTAAAGAGGAACAAAAACATTTCGTTTTCGCTTGCTTACCCCGCGGCAAGCCACGGGGAATGTGCTCGCTAACGGATTCAAATATTGCCGGGGCGCACCTCCGGCAGTTTAAAAAGGGCGCGGGAAATTCCCCGCGTCCTACTTTTCTTCAAGCCCTGTCAGCCCCGCCTCCCATGCCGCGAGCATTCCGGCCGCCGTCTCCCGGAAGTCCGGATGGTCTTCCGCGTACCTCCGGATCTGTGCCCTTGCATCCCCGACCGCTCCGGTGACGGCATCCAGGATCTCCCGGATCCGGCCCTGGGAAAGTCCGCAATGCGAGATTCCGAATTTCCGGAGCGCTCCCACAGACCACCACTTCTTCGATCCGCCGAGGGAGAGGGCCGGGATGTCTCTCGGGATGTAGGCGGCCGTCGTTACAACGTCGTAGATCGGGGCCAGGCGGATGTTGTTCCCCAGCGGGTCCCCGTACACGACCCCGTAGTTCTTCAGGTGCGCGTCTCCGTTTCTCACCGCCACGGACAGGACCAGGGATTGGAAGAAGATCTCTTTCGCGGCCGCCCTGTGGCCGGCGGAAACATACCGTTCGATCGCCCGCGCAACCCTTTCGCAGGTGCCGTCGTACTTCCGGTCCGCGCCGATCCCCTGCAGGACGCACATGTCCTCGAAGCCGAGATCCTTCCCCGCCGGGTCGATGTCGAAGCGCTTCATGATGAAGAGGCGTCCGTCGTCCGACAGGTGGAACTCCGGCGCGGGAAGCCCGGAGCGAATCGCCGCGGTCATGCAAAAATACTCGTTCGCCGCCAATTGCGGATGGTCGGCGCCCCACGATTTCACGACATAGGCACAAGAGCGGAAGGTCGCCCGGTCGCGTGCGTCCAGCAGCACCTTCGGCTGTACGCCGGAGACGCCGGAACGGAGCAGATACCGCTTCATGAGATCGTAGAATAGCTCCTCCGTGTCGGGATATTTGAGGATATCCTCCAGGGATTCGGGGGGGGAGGGCGACGGCAGTTCCTCGTCGGGGGGCGTGAAGCGGTTGCGGCCGATCTGGTAGCCGCCCAGGATCCTCAGGAGCGAGAGATCATCCGTCCGGGCAATCTTCGCGATCGCCTGGCGGATGGCAATGAGCATGGCCCCCTCGGGGAGGTTCATCTGGAAGATCGGATGGAGGGCCCGATCCGTCCAGCTCTGAAGACGGACCGGCATGGTGAGAGAAACGGCCAGAGAGGCGTCCACGCCCTGGCGGTATCCAAAAACAAAGGGATCGGGGCCTTCCAGGTCGCCGACCGTTCTGGCGTCCATCCAGACCTTGAGACTCTCCATGATGTAACCTCCCTATCTCCCCGGGTCATATAGCCGGAGTCGAGACGGATTTCTTATTCACCGGCCTCCCATTCACGCCGCAATTCCTCCAGCGTCGGAGGGGCGCCCCGGGGGCGGGTCGTCAGTTCCAGGTCGAGGCAATCCAGGACCCGCAGCACCTTGCGGATGCCGATTTCCCGGATCGAGCCGTTCTCGATCTGGCTGAGCGTAGCGCGTGCAATCCCGGCTGCCGCCGCAATCGCCCCCTGCGTCAGTTTTCGCCTCTTTCGCTCCTCCCGGATCTCCCGGCCGATGGCAAACAACATTTCTTCTCCCCAAAATTGTCTTTCTTATGAGACATTTTAATTCATTATTTGTCTATGTTGTTTATAGGATACATTTCAGCCTGTCAAGAAAAATGAACGCCCCCTACTCCTTCCCTTACACCCATGCAAATGGAGAGTCAGGTTGACATCCGTTTCCGGAAATCATACGATAAAATCAGATCAAAGGAGGGGTTGCCCCCCAGTTTTTTTATGCCCTTTCTTTATTTCTTGACAAAAAGCGTTTTGGAACGCATTATGAACCGCCGTTCATAATATGAATATAAATTCCAATATATGAATATAAGCTCAAGGCTTTCGGAACAGCCGTGACCAGTCATCGCATAGGGAAGAGGGGTTTCAAGTCTTCGTTGATCCTATTGGCATTTTATGTGACCGTCGGGTAAGGAGTAGGGCATGATCAGAAAAGCGGTCTTCATCGGTTTCATCCTGACAGTGTTTCCGGCCCTGGTTGGTGCGGCGTCGGCTTTGACGCTCGAAGAGGCTTTGATTCAGGCCCGTGAGAAACTCCCCTCCTATCAGGCGGTAAAAAAGAAGCTCGAGTCGGTGGACGCCCTCTACGGCGCCTCGCTCGGTCCCTATCTCCCCAGCCTCGACGCCTCCGCAGGCCGTCAACGCCATGAGGGGGGACGCAGCGACTACAGCTCCACCGGCTACGACGTCACCCTCTCTTACCGCCTCTTCGACCCGAAGCGGGGGGTCTTGCGGGACATCGCCGGCCTCAACCTCGAAACGGAACGGGAAGAGCTCCGAAAAAACCTCCTCGAGCTGGACTACCGGGTGAAGATCGCCTTCTACACCGCCCTTGCCGGCCGCGAGATCCTTGAGCAGCGGA
>JAHJXP010000223.1 GCA_018827585.1 Pseudomonadota bacterium
ACAGGAAAGAATATGAAAAGTGAGAGGCGATTACCCTCCACCTCCGAGGAAACCGAAACTTTTATGGGAAGGTCGTCCAGATCGACGCGAAGGGGGCCGTCTTTCAGATCCTCCCCAACAACTACCGCC
The DNA here is from genome assembly GCA_018827585.1 of Pseudomonadota bacterium. GTDB lineage: Bacteria > Desulfobacterota > Syntrophia > Syntrophales > UBA5619 > JAKAFS01. Next base: position 130 of record JAHJXP010000223.1, read on the forward strand.
AGATAGCCTCCTTTGAAAAAGACAAGCTCTACCGGATCCCCGATGAGGGAGACCGCTACCAGCTCGCTGTCCAGCCCCCTTTAGGCGCGATCCGCTTTATCATCTATGCCACGCGCCTGCCGATGAGCCAGGTGAACCTGCAGGCGACCGCCGGCGGGATTTTCAAATATCGCGCCTCCCCGAAGGCATTCGGCCGGAGCGTTCGCCACGTCATCCCGGCGGGCGAAGAGAAGATGACGGAATTCTGCGAGGCGTCCTGGATGATCAGGACCGTCCCGCGCAAATAACCCCTCAGGGGAAAAAGATGAACCAGTAAAAGTTGAAAATACATCAGAATCGTCATGCCGGCGAAAGCCGTTATCCAGAAATTTAAAATAGTTGCAAGACACTGGCAACCGGCGCCTGCCCCGGACCCCGATCCGGGATTCACCGGTGTGACGACTTTGTGCGAGTGCGTCAATAAGGGGTTGACACAAAACGATATGTGCATATATTAGCGTCGTTCAGGAAGGACAAAGACTGGTGCGCGATGGGCAGGAACTTTGATGCAACGCAGATATCGCTTGCCGGCAGGACCTTTGCGCAGGCCGAGATGATGGCGGGACAGTATTTCCGTCTCAGCCCCGCGGAATGGAAAGGTCACCGGTATGATGTAAAGACGCTCGCCTTCCTGGAAAGGCACGAGGTCCGCGAGGGGGCGTTTGCCCATCTCTGCCGGTACCAGTACCGTAAGGAAAGAAAAGAGGGAGAGGGAGGTTTCCAATTCTATCGGATCTGCCTCCAGGACAACCGGATCCTGGACGCAGTGGAACGGGCCCATTCCTTCATCCGGCTGGCGCCCCTGCTTCTCTATATCGCGGCGCACGAACTTGTGCACGTGGTCCGTTTCGAGCAGGGCGAAGGAAATTTCGACGCGCCGGAAGACAAGAAATCCAGCGAAGAGCAGACGGTCCATCGGATCACCCGGAACCTGCTCAAACCGCTCACCGATCCCGATTTGAACCTGGTCCTGGATTGCTTCAGCAACCGCTACCAGATCGGCGATCTGATGCAGTGATAATATGAATTTGGAGGTTTTTCAATGCCGATATACGAGTATAAATGCGGCAAGTGCGGTAAGCAATTCGAAGTGTTCCAGGGAATTTCCGATCCTGCGGTCACATCCTGCAGGTTCTGCAGCGGTCGCGTCCGGAAGTTGATGTCGCTCTCCTCCTTCCATCTGAAGGGGAGCGGCTGGTATGCCACCGATTACAGCGGGAAGAAGGCCCCGGGAGGGGAGAAGAAGAAAGATGCCCCCGAAGCAGAAAAAAGTCAACCCCCGTCCGAAACCAAGTCAGAATAATCTTTTTACGAAGCCGTCATCCTTGATTCCCTGCCGTTCGCCCTTGCCTTGACATCGGGATGTCTCTTCCGCCGGAGGCGCTGGACGAGGAACCTGTCGACCGCCTCCTGGGAAAGATCGCCGTCGAGGGCCGTCCTGAGCGTCTCGATGGGGATCTCCACCCGCGCCGCGCTCCGGTGACCGCCGGCGTTTCCGATGTTGCCGAATGATTTTCTGGCTATGGCGCCGCAGTCCTGGCGGTAACCGTCCCCCCGCAAGACGATGATCATCCGCTCCTTCACGATGCCGGCAATGACCACGTAGAAGATGTTGATGATCCGGAGGAAAAAATCGGCCACCTGGACGCAGGCGTCCGCACTCTCGACGGCGCCCAGGAAACAGATCACCCGGTCGCGGTAGCGGCGTTTGAATTGGTAGGCGTAACCAAAATACCTGAGAAAACGGTCGGGGATCTGGTTGAGCTCTATGCGCCTGATCAGCTCGCGATTGGCGCGGGAGAAGTTCAGGTAATAGGCCCCGATATCCTCAAGGCCGGCATCCCGCTCGAGATTCATGGTGTCGCTCTTGATCCCGTAGAGGAGGGCCGTGTATAGCCGCTTAGGTATCCTCACCCGCGCCGCCAGGAGATACTCCGTCATGATCGTGGAAAGGGCCCCGTACGCCGGTCTGACATCGGCGAGCGAAGCGTGCCAGACCGTTTTGCAGGGGTGATGGTCGAGGACGATCTGCGGCTTCACATCGCCGAGGGCCTCCCCGAAGAATGTGGGCTGTGCGTCCACGACGGCGATCAGGTTGAAGGCCTTGAGGTCCGTCTTGTCCAGCATCTGGATTTCCACCTTCATCTCCCGGATGAACTCGGCGTTCTGATGACGGACCACCGGTTCCGTCGCAATGAAGACGCACTTCGACAGAGACTGCGTCTTCACAAGGATCTCGCGCAGCGCCATCGCCGAGGCGATGGCGTCTGGATCGGGACTGCCGTACATCAGGATCGCGAGTGAATCATTCTCCCGAACCATCGATTTGAGTTTGAAGAGGTTGAGGCGCGTTTCCTCTTTCCTGACCAGAAGCGACTCGATGCGTTTCATTGATGCATCCCCTTTTCCCCTTCCGTAAATTCACAATTGCACATGGCCGGGTATCTTCGCCTCAAGTGCTTCGTTTTGCAAGCAGAAATTTGCGCACAGTCCGCTGAAGCGGACGCAAGAGACGGAAACCAGTCAATATTCAGATAGATTTTTTAAGAAATTTTTGATATGAATAGCCAGAATCGGTGAAAAAGAGATCGATAAACCACCCAGAAAGATGAAGAAAGCGGACTGACAGGCCTGGGCCAATCATGACGAACTCGTAAAAAGTCTTAGAAGTCGTAAAAATGGGACGGCTTCGTAAAAAGGCCGCAGGCAAGGCGCGCGAACCCTGAGGAATGAGGCGTACTTTGGCGTACGCTGCAATGACGAAGGGTGAAGCGCAACGCAGCATCCGGACTTTTTACGGAGCCGTCAATCATCGCCGCCGACATCGACAAACCCAATAGAGGTGCTACCGTTGCAGGTGATCATCTTTACGGATCTCGACGGCAGCCTGCTCGACCATGATGATTATTCCTGTGAAGCAGCCAGGCCGTCCCTTGAAAGAATCAAAAGATCGGCCATCCCCCTGATCATCGCCACGAGCAAGACCCGTAGCGAAGTGGAGATATTGCGGAGAGACCTGGGGCTCCGGGACCCCTTCATCGTCGAGAATGGCGGCGGAATCTTCTTCCCCCTTGGATATCGGAACCTGATTGTCGAAGGAGGAGAGTTGGAGGGTGACTATACGATTGTCCGGCTCGGCGTCCCCTATCCGATAGTCCGCGGCTTTCTGGAAAGGATGAAGGAGAGGTTCGCCGTCAGGGGGTTCGGCGACCTGACGAGCGCCGAGATAGCGGAGCTGACCGGTCTGTCCCCGGAGCAGGCCGAGCGCGCCAAGACGCGGGACTTCACGGAACCCTTTGTATTGGAACGGGAAGAGGATATCGTTTCCTTGCGCGAACTGGCCGCTGCGGAGGGGATACGGATAACGAGAGGCGGGCGGTTTTTTCACCTGATCGGGATCCGCCAGGACAAGGGTGAGGCCATCCGGATCGCCTGCAACATCCTCAGGAAAAGTACCGGTCACTCGACGACAATCGGCCTCGGCGACAGCGAAAACGACCTGCCGATGCTCAGGCAGGTCGACATTCCCGTCGTGATTCCCCATCCCGAGAGGGGTTATATGAATGTCGCGCTTCCAGGGCTGATCCGGGCGAAGGAACCGGGAAGCAGGGGATGGAACGAAGCGGTGGAGCGGCTTTTGAATCAATTGGAATTAAGGGAACCGTGAACTTAATTCCGCCAAACAGGAGGAAAGTTTTATGGTAAAAGTGACCCGGTTTTCGACGGCGCTTCGGCCCCACGTAATGACGAAGATCGAGATGCTCGGATACACCGACATCGTCATCGGCATCCCCTGCTATTACAGCGGCGAATCCATCGTCCATGTCATCAGGACCATCGTCAAGGGACTCGAGCAGTATTATCCGCATATGAAGGCCCTCATCATGGTTTCCGACGGGGGCTCCACCGACGACACGAGAGACCTGGCCCGGATGGTGGATCCGAAATCCTACAATATAGAGAGCATCGTGACCATCTACCGGGGCCTTCCCGGCAAAGGAACGGGATTGCGGGCCGTCTTCGAGGTCGCCTCCTTCCTGAGGGCAAGGGCCGTTGCCGTCTTCGATTCGGACCTGCTGTCGATCACGCCGGAATGGGTCCGCAATGTCCTGGAACCTGTCCTTCACGGTTACGATTATGTCGCGCCGAATTACAACCGCTACAAGCTCGACGGAACCATCACCAACACCCTCGCCTACAATCTGACCCGGGCCCTTTACGGACAGCGGATCCGCCAGCCGATCGGCGGCGATTTCGGCATCTCGCCGGCCCTGGTGAAACACTACCTGGATCAGGATGTCTGGGACTCGGATGTCGCGAAGTTCGGGATCGACATCTGGATGACCACATCGGCCATCGTGGGGGGCTTCCGCCTCTGTCAGGCGAAGTTAGGGGTGAAGCTGCACGACCGGAAGGACCCCGCCTCCGACCTCGGCCCCATGCTGCGCCAGGTGGTGGGCACCACCTTCCAGTTGATGGACAGGTATGAGGATTACTGGCTGAATATCAAGGGATCCATGGAAGTGCCCACACTCGGAGAGTTCGTTGATCAGGACGTGCCTGCCTTCGAGATCAATCAGGCGACTCTCGTCGAGTATTTCAAGATGGGCATGACCAATTTCGGCGGCGTTTGGAAAAATATCATCGAAGAGCAGGACTTCAAGGTCATCCAGGGTCTCGCCCGGATCAAAAACGGCAACCACTTCTCCATGCCTATGGACACCTGGGTCCGGATCGTCTACCGGTATGCAGGCGCCTTCCACGCCACGCCCCGGCAGCGTTTCAAGGTTCTCGACACGCTGACCCCCCTCTATTACGGGCGGGTCGGCTCCCTGGTCAACGAGCTCAAGGACAAGACCCAGCAGGAAGCCGAGCTCCACTTCGAAGAACAGGCCCTGGCCTTCGAGGAGATGAAAGACTACCTGATCGAGATCTGGAAGAGAAAGGGGGAATAGGGGTGGCCGATTTCTGCCAAAGCGGCGTCATCACGACCCTGCAGAAGCTCAGGGAAAGGCCGGTGGAGGATATCGAGCGGGAACTGAGAACGATTGCGCAGAAACGAAAGATGGTCCTCCTGCTGCCGGCGCTCGTGACGGAATTCGACGGGGAGGCGATGCCCAGGATCATCGAGGAATTGAAGGGAGTGGACTACCTCTACAAGATCGTCCTCTCCCTTGACCGGGCGACCGAACAACAGTTCAGGGAGATCAGATCAATCATGTCGGCTCTGCCGTCCGACGTCCGGGTCGTCTGGCATGACGGTCCCCGGATGACGGCGCTGCTCAAGGAACTGATGGATTCGGACTTCAAACTGGACATGCCCGGCAAGGGCCGGTCCGTCTGGATGACCCTCGGCTACATCCTCGCGGACAGGGATGTCTACGCGATCGCCCTGCACGACTGCGACATCTTGAACTACAGGCGGGAAATCGTCGCCCGGCTCGTCTATCCGGTCGTCCACCCCTCCCTCGACTTCGAGTTCAGCAAGGGATACTACGCCAGGGTAACGGACAGGCTCTATGGCCGGGTGACGCGGCTGTTTTACACCCCCCTGATCCGGACCATGAAGCGGATCCTGGGATACAACGCCTTCATCGAGTACCTCTCCAATTTCCGTTATGCCCTTTCCGGCGAATTCGCCTTCGACAGCAGCCTGGCCAGGGGCATCCGGATATCTCCAACCTGGGGACTGGAGGTCTCCCTGCTCAGCGACGTGTATCAGAAGACCTCCGTCAACCGGATCTGCCAGGTGGAGATCATCGAGACCTACGAGCACAAGCATCAGATCCTCAAGAAGAACAAACCCACCGAAGGTCTGATCCGCATGGCCGCCGACATCGGCAAGGCGCTGTTGAGGGTCCTGAGCCAGGACGGCCTGGTCATGAGCGAGGCCTTCTTCAGGACCATGATGACGACCTATATTCAGGAGTCGCGGACCGCGATCGAGAAATACCATGCCCTGGCCCTGCTCAACGGCCTGACCTACGACCGGCACGAAGAGATAGAGGCCGTGGATGCCTTCGGCGGCTCCCTGAAGCTGGCCATAGACGAATTTGTCAAGGATCCGGTGGGGATCCCCATGCTCCCCGGCTGGGTCAGGGTGACCGCCGCCATCCCGGATTTCTCGGACCGCCTCTACGACGCCGTGGAGGAGGATAACCGGTAGTCCTCTCCCGCGGATACGGGAATCAAGTCTTTTCAAGATGTTCTCAGGGTCCTGGATACCCGCTTCTGCGGGTATGATGGCTTTTTTTACGAGTTCGTCAAGGATGATCTGGCATACTTTGTAGGTCTGTCATGAAGCTGAACCAGAATGAATTCGACAGGGCCGTCCGGAGGGCGTACGGCCGTATCCCGGCGGAGATCCGGGAGCGGATGGCGGACGTCGTCGTCACGGTAAAGAAACGCCCAACTCGGGAGATGCTGGAGGAGATGGGCTATCCGCCGGACGAGCCGCTGCTGGGCCTGTACTGGGGGGCATCTCTCCCGGAGCGCTCGTTCTTCGCCCCGCCTCCCCTCCATCCCGATACGATCTACATCTTCCGGGAGCCGCTTGAGGAGATGTGCGGGAGCATCGCGGAGCTGGAGCGGGAGATCGAGATCACCCTCGTTCACGAGGTCGCCCATTTCCTGGGCATCGACGAAGAGCGCCTGGAGGAGTTGGGCTACGGATGAGCGGCTTCGTGGTCTTCCCTTCGACAAGCGGAATGATGAAACCGCTTACCGTGGCGGTGATCAGCAATCTGCTCACCGCCTTGGGAAACTTTGCAGCTTGTGAACTGGTTATGAAAGGGGCCGGCGTGAAGGCCGGATCCCGACGTGAAGACATCGCCGGGTATCCGGCCGAATTCAAGGAAGAGTTCGTAAAGCTCAGCGATCTCCGCCGGATCTACCGGCACCGGATCCGCATCCGCCTGATCGACGCCAAATCTCCGCTGGGCCTATATAAATCCCTGCTGCACAGCATCCGCCGCTATCCCGCGTTCATCATCGAGAAGATGAACGTCTACAGCGGCTGGGACCGCGGTCGGGTGGAAGAGTTGCTTGACACCCGAATGCAGGCGCTGCTCGCTTGAAACATTAATACCTGCCGCGGCCTCCTCCGCCGCCTCCGCCGCCCCTGTAGCCGCCGCCTCCGCCGCTTCTGAAACCGCCGCCGCCCCGGCCCTGATCACGGCGCGGCGCGCCCGACTCCGTCTTCGGCCGGGCCTCGTTCACGGAAATCGTTTTCCCGTCGAGATCGCCGCCGTTGAATTTCTTGATCGCCTCCTGGGCGCCCTCTTCCGTTTCCATCTCTACGAAACCGAAGCCCCGCGACACGCCGGAAAACTTGTCCTTGATGATCGACACCGAGGCAACCGCCCCCGCTTCGGAAAAATTGTTCCGCAGATCGTCCTCAGAGACCTTCTGCGACAGGTTTCCCACATACAGATTCTTGTTCATTTTCCTCCTCCTTATGGTTTACGAAAAGGCCTCTCCATTTTTCCCTGGTGAAGGAAGAAATGGGTCAAGGTGGTGTTCATGCCGCGCAGGGTCATACCGGGGCATGAAGGTTTGACAAAGAAAAAACCGCCGAGACCCTGAAGAGTCTGGCGGTTTACCTTACGCTTCATCACGTCAATTTTCGAACCCTGCCGGCTGCCCCCAGGACGTCCGCCTCGCATCCTCCGGCATTGGCTTTTCTTGTACGCGGAACGGCAAGGGAAGTCAAGCCATTTCTCCAAACGAGACGGCAACATTACCGGCGGAGGGGCTTCAAAGGGCCGGCTGCTGCTGGGTCAGACAGTGGATCGTACCGAGCCCCCAGACGAGATCCACGGCGTGGATGCCGACGACGGGGCGATCTGGAAACAGCTCCGCGAGGATGCCCATGGCAACCCTGTCCTGGGCATCGTTGAAGGTCGGCACGAGCACGGCTGCGTTGGCGATATAGAAATTGGCATAGCTCGCCGGGAGGCGCTGAGAGTCGAGATAGAGGGGCGCCGGCATGGGGAGGGGAACCGCCTCGATGCGCGAACCGTCTTCGAGTCTCATCCCTTCCAGACGTTCACGGTTTTCCTGAAGCAACTGGTAGTTCGCGTCGCGCGGATTCGTCTCCTGGCAGAGCACGACGGTGCGCCGGTTGACGAAACGGCAGACGTCGTCGATGTGTCCGTGCGTATCGTCTCCGGCGATCCCCTTTCCCAGCCAGAGGATGTTTTCGACACCCAGATTCGCCTTGAGGGTCCCTTCGATCTTTTCCTTTCCGAGACCGGGATTGCGGACCTGCACCTTTGGATCGAGCAGGCACTCCTCGGTGGTCACAAGCGTGCCGGCGCCGTTGACCTCGATGCTGCCGCCTTCCAGGACAAAGTCCTTTTCTCCAATCCTAACAGGCAGGAGGCGCAACCGGAGTTTTCGCGCCGCCAGCAGGGGGACGCGCGCATCCCTTTTCCAATCCGGATATTTCGCCCAGGCGTTGAACCGAAACCGGGCGATTGCCACTTCTTTCGGGGGGGCATCGCGTCTGACAAAAAGAGGACCGGAGTCCCGCGTCCATCCCCGGTCGAAGGGAAAATGGAAGAACTCGACCCGGGAGAGATCCGCGCCTACGCGCCCCAGAAGGCGCCGGGCCTGCCTCTCCGTCCTCTCGTTTACGATGATCCGCACGATCTCGCCGGGGACGATCTTCCGGACGATCTCGCCATAGACCCAGGGGATTGGGGCGATTTTCCCCGGCCAGTCCGACCGATGAAAAGGCCAGCCGATCCAGGTGGCCTCGTGTGGTTCCCACTCGGCGGGCATGTGGAAGCCGAGACCGGCGGGGGTTGTCTGCTGGTCCGCTTTCATTTTTTCGCCGGCCTCTGCCCGTCAAGAAATCGCTGCGTCATATCGCCGTAAGCGTCAATGCGGCGGTCGCGCAGAAAAGGCCAGTTGCGCCGGACTTCCTCCAGGTGATCGAGATCGGCTTCGGCGAGCAGGATCTCCTCCCTGTCCGGCGAGGCCTCGGCGAGAATGACGCCCTGCGGATCGGCGATGAAGGACGACCCCCAGAACTCGATTCCGGCGCCGCCTCCCGCCGGCAGCTCGCGGCCGATCCGGTTAACCGCGGCGACATAGACGCCGTTGGCGATCGCATGACCGCGCTGCACCGTCCGCCACGCCTCCCGCTGCGCCCTGCCGTACTGCTCTTTTTCGCGGGGATGCCAGCCGATGGCGGTGGGGTAGAAAAGGATCGCCGCCCCCTGAAGCGCCGAGAGCCGCGCCGCTTCCGGATACCACTGATCCCAGCAGATCAGGATCCCGATCCGCCCATAGCGGGTGGCGAAGGCGGGGAACCCGAGATCGCCGGGGGTGAAGTAGAATTTCTCATAGTAGGCCGGATCGTCGGGGATGTGCATCTTGCGGTAGAGTCCGACCATCCTGCCGCCGGCGTCGATGACGGCGGCGCTGTTATGGTAGATGCCCGGCGCCCGGCGCTCGAACAGGGGAACGACGATCACCACCCCGCGCTTCCGGGCTACTGCGGCGAGGGCCTCCGTGGTTGGACCAGGAATAGATTCGGCAAGATCGAAAAAAGAGGTGTCCTCGGTCTGGCAGAAGTACTCCGAGCGAAACAGCTCCGGCAGACAGATCACCTGCGCCTTTTTTTTCGCGGCCAGTTCGATCTGCTGGACGGCTTTTTTCAGGTTCCTGCTCGGATCGGCGCCGCACGCCATCTGGATCAGCGCGACGGTGAATCTCTTCAGTGCGGGCATGGCAAGTCCGTTCCTGTATCCCGGCTGCGGAAAGGGGAACTACGTTTTCGTGTGAAATCGATAGAGCGTCAAATCCCGGGTCTAAAGCCCCCAGCAACCGGCCGGCAGTATAGGGGGAAGGAGGGAGGCGTGTCAAGAAAGAATGAGGATTCCGAATAGGGTTGACACGCCCCGCATTTGGTATTATCAAGCCGTCATGGATACGTTAACCGACATCTGCGCCTTTGTAAAATCGGACCCCGGAAGCGCGAGGGGGTCTGATCTTCCAAGACCTATAAAAATAGGGGAGAAGCCCCCCCTTTTCCCACCCAGGCGGCGCCTGAAATGACGCTGCATATTGACAGCCCCCAGGACCCTGCCGCACTGGACAAAGGGCAGCACTGGCAGACGACCCTCTATATCATGTTCGCCGCCCAGTTGCTTTCCCTTATCGGCTTTGCCTTCGTCCTGCCGTTTCTGCCCTTCTACATCAGGGAGCTGGGGGTCACCGACGAACGCCTCGTCCCCGTCTGGGCCGGCGTCCAGGCCGCCTCCGCGAGCCTCGTCATGGCCTTCTTCTCCCCCCTCTGGGGCTGGCTCGCGGACCGGTACGGGCGGAAGATCATGGTGGAGCGGGCCATGTTCGGCGGCGCCGTCATTACCTTCGCCATGGGACTCGCCGGAAACGTCTGGCACCTGCTTTTCCTGCGGCTCCTCTCCGGGGCCACGACGGGCACCATTTCGGCCTCGATCGCCCTGATCTCCACGATCGTTCCCAAGCAGAAACTGGGATACAGCCTGGGGCTGATGCAGGTGGCGGTCTTTTTGGGCATGACCCTGGGGCCATGGATTGGGGGAAGTCTGGCCGATGCCGTCGGCTACCGGCTCACCTTCATGATCGGCGGCGGCATCCTTCTCATGGGCGGGCTTCTCGTCCTGGCCGGGGCGCGGGAGCGGTTTATCCGCCCTTCAGAAGAGACGCTCCGCAAGAGCGGCCGCCTGTTGTCCCTTTTGGCCTACGGCGGCTTTCCCGCCATTCTGGCGCTCTTTTTTTCCTTCAACTTTACCGTCCACTTCGTCATGCCCATCCTGCCGCTCTTCATCGAGACGATGATCGACCCCCTTCAGGGCGGCGTGGCCTCGACGACGGGCCTGCTGTTCGCCGTCAGCGCCGGCGCGGCGGCACTGACCGCGGGCAGCATCGGCATCCTCAGCGACCGCATGGGCTACAAGAAGCTCCTGATGATCAGCCTCATCCTGACGGCCTTCGGCATCCTCCTGCACGGCGCGGCCCAGGACATTACCCATCTCGTTGCACTGAGGATTATCTACGGCCTGGCCGCGGGGGGCATTCTCCCCACGATGAATGCCCTGGTGGGCCGCCTGATCCCGCAGGAAAATTATGGTAAGGCCTACGGCCTGGCCTCATCTATGACCTGCCTGGGGATGGCCGCCGGCCCGTTCTTCGGAGGGATCCTGGCCTCGTGGTGGGGATACCGATGGCCGTTCGTCTTCGTCGGCGCGATGATGATCGCGGTCGCCCTGCCGACTCTCCTGAGCATTCGCCCCCGCCAAGCAAAATAGTATCACTATTGACGACCTCGTAAAAAGTCTTGAAAGTCGCGAAAATGGGACGGCTTCGTAAAAAGGCCGCAGGCAAGGCGCGCGAATCCTGAGGAATGAGGCGTACTTTGGCGTACGCCGCAATGACGAAGGGTGAAGCGCAACGCAGCATCCGGCCTTTTTACGAAGCCGTCATTATTTGCTTGTCACGACCCACACCCCGTCCCAGGCCTTCGGGGGCTGCTCAAGCAGGGAACCGCATTTGCCGGCATAGGCCGCGGCCGCCGGATCTGCATCCTTGAGGCCGGCAAAGACCTCTTCCGCCTCTGCGAACCGCCCCCCGTAGAAGGCCGCAAGGCCCCCGGCAAAGAGCGCCAGGTCCTTTTCCCGGACTGCAAATTCCTCGGGAGGAAAGGGCTCGTAGATCGTTACCGGATCTTTGCGGCCGACGACGGCCACCCGGGAGAGTTCGCGAACGGGGAAAGCCCCCTCCATCCGCTCCAGGGTGGCCCCGGACAGTATGGTGTAGGTCCCGAACTGTTTGTTGATCCCCTCCAGGCGCGAGGCCAGGTTCACTGCGTCGCCCAGCATCGTGTAGTCGAAGCGGGTATGGGAGCCCAGATTCCCGACCACCGCCGGCCCGCTGTTGATCCCGATCCGCATCCGGAGATCCCTCCCGATCCGCTCCCGGATGGACGGCCTCATCTCGGCCAGTTTCGCCTGGCAGCGCATCGCCGCATGCACGCTCCGCAGGGCGTGATCGGTCTGTTGCAGAGGGGCATTCCAGAAGGCGATGATGGCGTCTCCCTCGTACTTGTCCACGGTCCCGCCCTCCTCCTGGATGATATCCGTCATGGCGGTGAGATACTCGTTGAGAAGGGCCGTCAGCGCCTCCGGCTCCAGTCCCTCGGAGATGCTGGTAAATCCTTCCAGATCCGAGAAGAAGATGGACAGCTCCCGCCTCTCCCCGCCCAGCTTCAGGCGCTCCGGATGCCGGATGAGTTCTTCGATGACCGCGGGGCTCAGATACTGTTTGAAGGCGTTCTTGATGAAGAGCTTCTGCCGCCCCTCGGTGGAATAGTAGATCACCCCGGCGGAAAACAGCGTGACGGCGACACCCGCCTCCTGAACGACCAGAGGGAGCCAAAACCCCCCGGCGTAGGCGATCAGGCAGACCGCAACCGGCAAGAGGATGGAAGCTGCGTAAACCGCAAAGCTCTTGAGGATGCCGGAGACATAGGATGTGGCAACCCCGGCCGTCAGCGCCATGAGGATCGTCAGGACCGCTAAGATCCAAACCGGCACCGCGCGGAGGAAGTCGTTGGAAAGCAGGTTGTCCAGGATCGTGGCGTGGATCTCCACCCCCGGGTAGACGCCGGAAACGGGCGTCGGGCGCAGGTCGAACAGGCCGGGAGCGGACATGCCGAAAAATACGTAACTGTCCCGGAAGACCTCCATCTCCTTGATCGCCGGCGGCTCGCCGTTGCGTATGCGCAGCTCGCTCTGGATGACGGAGGCAGCGCTGAACGCCTTGTGCGTTCCGGAAGGTCCCCGGAAATTCAGAATGGCGCTGCCTTCGCCGTCGACGGGCACTCTCCGGTCTCCCACCGAAAAGGCGCCCCGGACGATGCTCAGCGGCGTATCCGGCGCCGCGGCCAGAAAAGCGCCCAAACCCAGCGAAGGCAGGACCTTGCCGTCGAATACGCTGAAGAGCTTGACCCGGCGATAGACGCTGTCCGGATCGGGATCGAGATGCACATTGCCCAGGACGGCGGCATTTGCGGCGACCTCGGGGACGGGGAAGGCCGCGCGGGGAAAGGCGATGCCCCCGGCCCCGGTCCCAGCCAGCCATTGCTCAAGGCCCCCGACACGGAACCCCGGTTCGGGGACGGCGGCAGGCCACTTCTGCTCGGCGCCCGTCGCCTGGCTCACGAACGCCGCTCCTGCAAAGGCATTGAAATCGGCGACGGCTGCCCCGAAGGACCGATCGTCGTCCACCCCGTATTTGGAGGGCTCGGTGTAAAGGACGTCGAAGGCCAGAGCCTTGACCCCGCTTCGTTTGCAAAAGCTGACGACGGCGCCGTAGATCTCCCGGGGCCAGGGCCAGGACAGACCGTTTTCCCTGCTGCCCCAATCCAGGCTGTTCTGATCGAGCAGGATAAGATGGATCTTTTCCGTGGCCTTGCCCGGTTTGGCCAGGAGCCTGACCCGCCAGTCCCAGGTCCTGGCCTCCCAGTTGTCGAGCCAGCCGGGGAGATAGAGGACCAGGGCCGCCGCGGAACCGATCAGGGCCGCCAGCAGCCCCTGTAAAAGTTTTTTTACGGCCGGCGAGAGGGCGTTCATGTCAAATTTTTCCCACCGCCTTCATAAAGCGGTCCTGCCGCGCCTCGGGAGTCCGCACCTGGGCGTATTTTACGCCTGATTTCTGCTGGATCTCGCCGATCCGGTCCTCCGGCGCGGGATGTGTCCTGGCGAAACCGGTCTCTCCTTTTTTCAGGCTCTTTCTCATTACCGTGAGCATCTCCACCAGCCCGTTCGGGTCATAACCAACCCGCCGGAGAATGGTCTGGGCGACCTGGTCGGCCTCATATTCGAAGGAACGGGAGTAGCCGCTGTTGACCAGGGTCGTGGTGATGTCCATGATGGCGCCGCCGAAGGTCTCCGTGAGCATGGCCACCTCGTTCGGGGCGAGCGCCCTGGCGCTTTCCGCAGCGATCGTGGCCAGGGCGTCGGTGATCCGCGCCTTCTTGATCGCCTGTATCCCGTGCTTGAGCTGGATGTGCCCGATCTCGTGGGCCAGGACCGCCGCGACGGCATCCTCGCTCCGGCAGCAGCGGAGGAGCCCCCGGGTGACGAAGACCTGCCCGCCCGGCGTGGCGAAGGCGTTGATCTCGTCGGAGTTCAGAACGAGGAAACGGTAACCGCGGAAGATCTCCGGCATGTCCGAGGCCTGGGCCAGGGTCTGACCCAGGACGTTCAGGTACTGGTTGGCCTCTTGGTTCGTGTAGGATTGATACTTGTTCAGGATGACCGCCGCCACGGATCGGCCGATGTAATACTCCTGCTCGGGGGTGAACTCCTCGATGCTCCTGGAAACGGCGCCGGTGCTTTTTTTGATCGCCTCCGCATAGGAGGGGTGGAGCATCCCGATGCTCGCCGCTTGGGTGGCTGCCTTTTCCGTTGCGGTCAGCATGGCCTGGCAGCCCGAAAAGACAAGGACGGCAGGCAGAAGAAGGCGGAAAATCAGAAGGTCTCGTTTCATGGCGCGTCCTCCTTGGGCGGATTGACTTGCCCCTGCCTGAGGAAGGCCTGCATCTGTTCAGGCTTGACCGCGAGCGCTTCCATCCTGTCCACCCAGGTATAATCGATATCTTTGTTTTTGGTCCGGAACTCCGCCTCCACCTTGGCGTTGAATCCCTTGCCGGCGAGGGCCAGCTCGCTGCCGGTCGCGCTGGTCTGGACATCAGCCGCTCCGGCCTGCAGGACAATCTTTTTGGTGGTCAGGGCGGACATGTGCATCCACCCCCTGAGCTTGCGGATCGCCACCTGCTTCCAGGCGCCCTTGTCCTCGATGAGCTCCACCCGGTCGCCGTAAGCGAGGGCGGCCATTACGCTCCCTAAAAAAGACGGCGCCGAGCGGAGCTGTCCCTCCTTCACCTGGACGCTCAGGAACGCCTGGGTCGCGGAAAACAAAGGAAGGCCGAAAGCGCAGAGAAAAAGGGCGACAAGCAGAAAGAGTCTCAATCGTTTCATTTCTCCACCTCCACTTTGCGGGGGCTTCACGCATCCATGAAGCCTCCCTGAAAAAAAAACGAGAAGCTCCCCGCATTTCCTATACCCGATAATCACCGTCGATTTCAACCACCAATCGAAAAAAATGCCCCACCCCACAAGCGGCTTCAACCGGAATGGTCTCCTCCCCCTCAAACCGGGGAGTTGAAAATCGTATCTGGCTCATGCAAGAGGGCCTTCATCGGTCCAAT
>JAHJXP010000030.1 GCA_018827585.1 Pseudomonadota bacterium
CGCTGTTTCTGAGACTGGAACTCAGGCTTTTGGAGATGCCCGCGAAGGTGGAAAGCTGCTGGCGTTTTTCCGTATTGACCTTGATCAGGTTTAGATTGTCGTAGGTGAAGGCGGCGTTGCTCAACAGCTATGATAGGACATCGGCGTCCTCCTGTGTGTAGGGGATGTCCGCCGTCTTGCGGGAGAGGGTGAGCACCCCGAAAACCTCGTGGATCCCCTTGAGGGGCATGCAGAGGAAGGACTTGGTGGCGTAATGGGGGCGGTTCCCCCGCCCGAAACGGTGATCCGTTTCGACGTCGGCGATGATGAGGGGGGATTTATTGATCACGGCGAATTTGGCGATGCTGGTCGCAAAGTCCGTCCGGTCCCCTTTTTTGACAAGGTCGCCGAGCCCGTAAGTGGCGTGGACGACGAAGGATTCCCGCCTCTTGCCCTCCAGGATAAGGACGGAGCCTACGTCCGAGTTGGTCAGTTTCAGGGCGCGTTCCATGGTGATTGCAAACAGGTCGTCGCTCTCGAAGGTGACGTAGCACAGATCGGACAGCTCTTTGAGGGTGGCGAGTTGTGAGCCCCGCTTTTCCAGATTGGTGAAACTGTTCCGGAGTTCTTTTTCGACAGTCCGGAAGGATTGGACGATCCCCTGCAGTTCATTGGTTGCGGCCGGTTTGCCGGATTTTTCAAGAGTCCGGGGCAGGTCGGATATGCTTGCGGATGTCTTGCGGATATCGTCGAAAATCCGGCGGATCATGACATATCCGGCAAGCGAGGAGCACAGTAGCGCGAGAATGAATACCGGGATGTACTCATCCTCCAGGAAGTTGTAGCTCAGGCCGAAGTAGAGTAATCCCAAAATCGGCACGAAAAAGAAAAGGGCGAAGATGATGGGCAGACGGTAATAGATCCCCTTGCTTTCCAGGGAGAGATAGTACAGCTTTTTCCTCAGATTCATCAGGATATCTCCTGGTAATTTTAAATTGTTGCCGGTAATATTAGCAAATCCGGGGGAAAAATAATAGAAAATAGATGCCCCCATAATAATCGGCGAGGCGAGAGGAACGGAGAGCAAGCTCCCTCCCCGTTCGGGAAATGCGGTGATTTTTTCGAGAGCCGCGCGTTCTTGGGACAAATCCCGCGGCTGGGGGGCGAAATGTTGAAGAAAGAGGCTTTCGGGGTGCAAGCGGACATGACGATCGATACCCATGCTCATCTGGAGATGGAGGCGTTTGAAGGCGACCGGGAGGCTGTTCTCAAACGGGCGGCGGAGGCAGGCATTGCTGCAATCATCACGGTC
This sequence comes from Pseudomonadota bacterium, assembly GCA_018827585.1. GTDB lineage: Bacteria > Desulfobacterota > Syntrophia > Syntrophales > UBA5619 > JAKAFS01. Next base: position 1,292 of record JAHJXP010000030.1, read on the forward strand.
GGGACGACGATTCCCGATTGCGAAAAGGCCGTGGCGCTGGCGCGGTCCTATCGGTCCGTATACGCGGCCGTCGGCATCCATCCCCACGATGCAAAGGGGATGGACGACTCGACCTGCGATCGGCTGCGCGCACTCGCGCGCGAGGATAAAGTGGTAGCGATCGGGGAGATAGGCCTCGACTTCTTCTACAACCTCTCTCCGCGGGAGGTGCAGATCAGGAGGTTCGAGGAACAGCTCGACCTTGCGGAAGAACTGGAATTGCCCGTGATCATTCACAACCGGGAGGCGCATGCGGAAACCCTCAGGGTGCTTCGGCCGCGGAAAGGCAGGCTGCGGGGGGTGCTCCACTGTTTTTCCGGCGATCTGGCCATGGCTGGGGAGTGTCTCGCGCTCGGATTCCATCTCTCCGTGGCGGGTCCCCTGACCTATCCGAAGGCGGGGCGGCTTCGGGATGTTGCCCGCATTATCCCCCTGGACCGGCTTCTGATCGAGACGGACGCCCCGTACCTCGCCCCGCAAGCGTACCGGGGAAAGCGCAACGAGCCGTCCTACGTCGTGGAGACGGCGCGGCGCCTGGCGGAGATCCGGGGGCTGCCGTTTGAGGATCTGGCGCGGTTGACGTCGGCCAATGCCCGGCGTCTCTTCAATCTCGACGGAAAGGATGATGATGACGTGCGGGTTGCCGGGAAGGCCGCAGGAGGGTAAGGCGCAGGATTGCCGCTATGTACGGCCGCGGGACGCCGCCTTCGGATAAAGCGATTGAACCTGTGCAGGGCTTGACCGTGTTGCGGCGAGGCAGCGGCCGCCCCGCCTCGTCAATCCCGAAGCATGGCCGGCGTATGTGCGGCGTTTCGAACGCACCCTTGGGTTCTCTCACGAAGGATAGAGAGCCTGTCTATCCCTGTGTTGATTACGGATTCGTCCTTGATTTAGCAGGAAGTTTGGGGTAGAAAATCAGATGAAAAAGCAAGGGGTGCCTATTCGGGCTGAGAAAATACCCTTTGAACCTGACCTGGGTAATGCCACCGTAGGGAATGGTGATTGCGTTTTTCCATGAATCCATCAGCGAGCAAATGCCCCGCGGCTTGCCGCGGGGTAAGCGAGCGAAAACGAGATGGTTTTTTCCTCTTGAGGATCAAAGCTTCTTCGCAGCTTGCTGCGGAGAGCTTCAATCTCGTCGAGGGCCATATCCTTATGCAGGGTATGGCCTTTATTGTTGACGACCTCGTAAAAAGTCCGGATGCTGCGTTGCGCTTCACCCTTCGTCGTTGCAGCGTACGCTAAAGTACGCCTCACTCCTCAGGGTTCGCGCGCCTTGCCTGCGGCGCTTTTTACGAAGCCGTCTTAATTCAAGACTTTGCGGTTTCTTATGAGAGCGTTATTGTTTGACGGCTTCCGGTCCTTCATGAAGGCGTAGGAAAGGGCGTAAATGTGGAGAAGTTGATTTTTATCGTGTCCGGCGGGGAACTCGGCGATTCGGCGTTTTTTCAGGAAAAGACCTCGGCAGCGGGGCCCGCGGCGGTGATCTGCGCCGACGGAGGGGCACGCCATCTGAGGGCCGCGGGGATCGCACCCTCTCTCATCGTCGGGGACATGGATTCGCTGGATTCCGAGGCGGAGAAATATTATGAGGCGATGGGCTGCCGGATCATCCGTCACCCGCCGCAGAAAGACGAGACGGATACCGAGCTGGCGCTCCGGGAGGCGTTCGACATGGACCCCGCCGAGGTCTGGATCTGGGGGGCGCTGGGCCGCCGGCTGGACCACACCCTGGCGAACCTCTGCCTCCTCGCGCAAGGCGCAAAGCGGGGGGTCATGGTCAAGCTGGTCGATTCCTGGTGCGATGTGTTTCTCGTCGACCGGCGGACAATTCTCGCAGGGGAGGTGGGCCAGACCGTATCGCTCCTTCCAATCATGGGAGATGCCTCCGGCATTACACTCACGGGATTCGAATATCCCCTGGCGAAGGCGGCCATGAAGATCGACCGCCCTTACGGGGTCAGCAACCGCCTGGCGGAGCGGGAGGGGATCATCGAGGTGGAGGCGGGATCTCTCCTCGTGGTGCGGTATTTCCGGCCGGGCGTTTTTCCGGGGGAGGGCAAGGGGTGAAACCGGTCCGGGTATTGACGATTGCCGGCTCGGATTCGGGCGGCGGGGCGGGGATCCAGGCGGATCTCAAGACGATCACCGTTCTCGGCGGGTTCGGCATGAGCGTCGTCACGGCGCTGACCGCCCAGAACACCCTTGGGGTCCACGGCATCCACGAGGTTCCGCCGGAGTTCGTGGCCGCGCAGTTCGATGCGGTCGCGACCGACATCGGGGTCGATGCGGCCAAGACGGGGATGCTGGCCAACTCGGAGATCATCCGGGTAGTGGCCGGAAAGGTCCGCGAGTACGGGATTGAAAAGCTCGTCGTCGATCCGGTCATGGCGGCCAAGGGGGGAATGGCCCTGATCCGCGAGGAGGCCAAGAGGATCCTCATCGCCGAACTCATCCCGCTGGCCCTCGTTCTTACGCCCAACATTCCCGAGGCCGAGGTTCTCTCGGGGATGCGGATCGAGACGCTCGCCGACATGAAGGAGGCGGCGCGGATCATCCGGAATTTAGGGGCGGGAAATGTAGTCGTGAAGGGGGGTCATCTTGCGGGGGATGCGGTCGATCTCCTCTATGACGGCCGGGATTTCCGGGAGTTCCGTTCGCCGCGCATCGCGACGGAGGACACCCACGGGACCGGCTGCACCTATTCGGCGGCGATCGCCACGGGTCTGGCCCTTGGCAGGGATGTTGCAGGGGCCGTGGCGGAGGCAAAGCTCTACATCAACGAGGCCTTGCGGCACGCCTGGCGCCTGGGCGGCGGGCACGGACCGACGAACCATCTGGCGCCGCTTTTTGCCTCGGGCGTCGTGGCCGCGGGAAATGAGCATCATGCGGAAACGGGCGCAGCAGGAAAATCCGCCGGGAGGTCGCATGACCGGGAGCCAAACCCGTAAACCTTGCCGGCAGGGACCCTCTTTGCCGGGAACCGCCGTTCCCGGCGCGGGGGGGCCGGCGATGGACGCCGCCGCGGCAATCGCCGGACGCTTGCGCCGGGCGGGCCATGAGGCCTTCTGGGTCGGCGGCTGCGTCCGCGATCTGCTCCGCGGCGTGACGCCGGACGATTACGACATCGTCACCTCGGCTCGTCCGGATGAGGTCCAGACCCTCTTTTCCCGGACGGTCGCCGTCGGCGCCCGGTTCGGCGTCATCCTCGTCATCGAGGAAGGACGCACTTATGAGGTAGCAACCTTCCGGACGGAGGACGGCTATGACGACGGACGCCGCCCCTCCCGGGTTGCCTTTGCGACCGCCGAGGAGGATGTCCGCCGCCGGGACTTTACCGTCAACGGCCTGCTCATGGACCCGGAAACCGGCAGGATCATCGATCATGTGGACGGCCGCCGCGACATCGAGCGAAGGATCATCCGCGCGATCGGCGATCCGGAACTTCGCTTTGCCGAAGATCGCCTGCGGATGCTCCGGGCGATCCGCTTTGCGGCCGCGCTCAATTTTACGATCGAGGAGGAGACGCTCGCGGCGGTTCGGCGGCATGCCCCCGCCATCCGGCGGGTCAGCGCCGAGCGGATCCGCGAGGAGCTCTCCCGGATCCTCGCCGGGGGCAAGGCGCGGCGCGGCGTGGAGCTTCTCTCGGAGAGCGCCCTCCTTGCCGAGCTATTGCCGGAGGTCGCCGCCCTGCGCGGAATTGACCAGCCTCCGGTATTTCACCCCGAAGGGGACGTGTGGGAGCATACACTCCGGATGCTGGCCATTCTTCCTCCGCAGGCGGGAGGCGCCGACCTCCGCCTTGCCTGGGCGGTCCTCCTGCACGACGTCGGCAAGGCCGCAACCCGCAGCGAGGACGCCGACGGGGTCCATTTCTACGGCCATGTCCGGCGGGGAGAAGAGATCGCCGCCGCGATCCTCCGGCGGCTCCGCTTTTCAAGGGAAGATGCGGAGACGGTCCTTGCCCTGATCCGGGAGCACATGCTCTTCATGAATGTCCGGAACATGCGGCCGAACCGCCTGAAGCGTTTTCTCCGGACGCCTGATTTTCCCCTCCATCTGGAGCTCCACCGCCTCGATTGTCTCGGCAGCCACAGGATGCTCGATCACTATGAATTTTGCCTGCAGAAGCTCAAGGAGTTCTCCGCCGAGGAGCTTCGGCCGCCCCGCCTCCTGACGGGCCGCGACCTGATCGGGATGGGCTTTGTCCCGGGGCCGGTTTTCAAGGAGATCCTCCGGGCCGTCGAGGATGCCCAGCTCGGCGGAGAGATCGCCACCGCCGACGAGGCCCGCTCCCTTGTCCGGAATCGATGGGGCGGCGCGGTCCCGCAGAGAGCCTGATCCGGATGATCTGTGTCGCGAGGGCAAGTTCCAGCGGGAATCCATGCTAAAAAATCACAGACCGCTTGCATTTCCGCCTTGCTTTTCATAAGAATGGTCAGCTGGAGACCGCGGCGCCGGAAGCGGCTATCCGTACGCGGGGAGGTTTGGGAAGATGTTTATCGCCGGGGCATGCCTGGCTTTTCGGAAGCGGCCGTTCTTTTTCGCCGGGGCGGCCATCCTTGCCTTCCTTGTTGCGGGGTGCGGCCGCCCGGCTGTCCGCCCCCCGGCAGCGCCGCCCGCGGCGGCGGAGAAACGGGCGCTGATCCCCATGGGCTACACCATCCAGGCGGGGGCGTTCGCCAACGCGGAGAACGCGGTACGTCTGACCGACTCCCTTCAGGAGAAGGGGCTTGCGGCAACCTATTTCGTGGCCCGCCGGGGTCTCTACAAGGTCCGTTTCGGTAATTTTCCGAGGAAGGAGCTTGCCCGTGCCAGGGCCGAAGAACTCCGCAACCTGGGGACCATAGCGGAATTCTATATCGTCAGCCCGGAGGAATATCCGGCGGCAAAAAGAGGGGAACTGGGCGAGGCGTACCTCCGCGAAGAACTGGTCCGGGCCGCCCGCAGTTTCCTCGGCGTTCCCTACCTCTGGGGAGGGACCTCCACCGACACCGGGTTCGATTGCAGCGGCCTGACGATGACCGTCTATCAGCTCAGCGGTCTCGATCTTCCCCGCACCTCGCGGGAGCAATTCGCGACGGGCAGCCCGGTGGACCGCTCCGCCCTGGAAAAGGGGGACCTCATCTTTTTCGCCCAGGGAGGGGGCAAGGTCTCCCATGTGGGCATCTATGCGGGGAGCGGCCGGTTCATCCACGCCCCGGGAAAGGGCAGGAAGATCAGGACGGATGTCTTGGCGAACGACTATTTCAGCCGGACGTTTATAGGGGCAAGGTCCTATCTGTGACGACTTTGTAAAAAATCCAAAGGGAGAAAAGAGAGACATGGATATCGAGAATTTACTGGTCACGGGAGGCTGCGGCTTCATCGGGAGCAACTTTATCCGCCATCTGCTTGCGAAAGCCGATTTCCGGGGGCGGATCATCAATGCGGACAATCTGACCTATGCGGGGAATCCGGAGAACCTCAGCGGCGTGGAGGAAACGTTTCCGGGGCGGTACCTATTCCGGAAGGCGGACATCTGCGATGCCCCCCTGCTCTCAGAACTCTTTGCCGAGCAGCAAATCGACGCCGTCTGTCATTTCGCCGCCGAGTCCCACGTGGACCGTTCCATCAGGCGGCCGGACAGCTTCATCCAGACCAATATCATCGGGACATTCAATCTCCTCGAAGCGGCAAGGGCCAGGGGCGAGGGCTTCCGCCTCTTCCACCACATCAGCACCGACGAGGTCTACGGCAGCCTCGGTCCGGAGGGGCATTTCACCGAGGAG
>JAHJXP010000224.1 GCA_018827585.1 Pseudomonadota bacterium
CCCCTTTTTTTAGTCCAACATAAAATCTCTGGCCTACTGGGCCAGGTCAGTGTTCAGAGACCTTGGCGTCTGAACGGACAACAGGTGCAAACAGAGTCGGAAATTTTAGCTGAAATGAGTGTATTTAATCGTAAAAAAGCTAATCTAAGGCGGACCCACTTGTCAAGACAATTTTTTAGAGATACTTAAGGGTCTGAAGTTACTTGTTTTGGAGGAGAGAGTGAATGATCATTCCGACGTCGTCTTCATTCAGCGCGTCGACCCTCTTGAGTCGCTTTGTCATTGCGTCGACAACGGCCAATACCTACTCCCCGTTGAGCGTGATACCCATTTCTTCGGCCTTCAACTCGACACTTTTGCCGCCCAGTGCGGAAGGACCAAACAGGATGGTCATCTTCTGCCCGATGGTGCCGGGTTCGATAAAGCCCCTCGTCCTCTCCCCTTTGATGCGCGTGCGCAGTATCCCCTCGATGTGCGTATCGGGCGTTTCCAGAAACACCGACTTGCCTACGAGCGGCTTGTACGACTGAACCGCGATGCCGGTTATCTCCTGTACCAGCCGGGATAGTTCGGTAATCTTTTCGAGCTTTATCCCGAGATCCATCCCGTACATCACCGTCAGGGCCATCACCACCTCTTCAAAGGCGGCCAGTCCGGCGCCGTCTGCCAAACCGTTGACGGATGTTTCAACGTTGGAGGCGCCTGCCTCGACCCCGGCCAATGTGCACGCCGTCGCCGTTCCGTAGTTGTTGTGGGCATGGATGCCCACCGCGGCATCGCCGGCAATGCCGATCAGCAATCCCACCAACCGTTTATAGGCGGGCACCGTCAAGACCCCGCCGCCGGCAGTCTTGATTCGATTGGCCCCGGCATCGATGGCCGCGCGATAGAGGTCAAGGGCATACCGCTCGTCCCACCGGGTGCAGGTAAACCAAAAAGATGTTGAAACACCGCTCTTTTTACAATGGTGTATCGCGTCCTGTACCCTGTGACAATAGTCCGGCCAGTCGTATCCGGGCAGGGGCGTTGGATAGAGGGCGCACAGGACGATATCCGCGCCGGCTTCGAGGATTTGATCGATCCCTTTCTTATAGTCGGGCAAGTCGATCCTGGCGATTGCGCTCTTCCTGATCCTCAAGCCTTCCTTTTTCAGGGCTTTCAAAAAGTCGAGATGCCCCTGATTGATGGAAGCAAAGCCGCAGTCGATCTCATGGACGTTCATCTCGTCCAACAGCCTCGTTATCCGTAGCTTGTCCTCCAGGCTGTAAACCACATGGGGCGCCTCTTCTCCCTCGCGGATCGTGCTGTCCGTGATGGTCACCCTTTTCGGTAAGGAATACTGGGCCAACACCTCCTCGTGGAGATTCCAGCGGCTGTTCCAGAATCGCCCCTGCGGATCGTGCTCGACGCTAAAAGCAGCTTCCTTGATCCTGAATTCCGTCACGTAACTCACAGAGCCTTTCTTCCCGATGAGCCCTCTCGATAGGGCGGTTGGGTACGCCGTCACTGCGTTCTCCGCAGCGTCTCCGGATTCACGACGTTGATCGGTGTGCCGGATTGATAGGCCAGTATCTGCTCGAAGATGTCGGCAAAGTGGGCCTCGTATCCGTCCCGCTCGACGTAACCCAGGTGCGGCGTACAGACGACGTTGTCCATAACCAGCAACGGATGGCGGCCGCCGGGCAACGGTTCCTCATCGTATACGTCGACGGCCGCCATGCCCGGCCGGCCGGCGCGCAGCGCCGCCTCGAGCGCGCCGGGTTCGATCAATCCCGCGCGGCTCGTGTTGACGATCAGGGCATCGGGCTTCATCCGCGCGAGATCGGACGCTGTGACGATGCCGCGCGTCGCGTCGATGAGCCGCAGGTGGAGCGTCAGCACATCCGATTCCTCGAACAGCGCCGCCCGGCTCGACGCCACCGCATGCCCGTCGGCGCCCGCTTTTGCGATGCTTGCCTCGCGCCCCCAGGCGAGCACCTTCATGCCGAAGGCCGTGCCGTAACCGGCAACGACGGCGCCGATGCGCCCGTAGCCGAAAATGCCGAGCGTGCGTCCGCGCAGACCGAGCCCCACGGTTGACTGCCAGCGCCCGGCCCGCATTGCGATCATCTCCTGCGGGATCCTGCGCATCGCCGCGAGGATCAGCCCCCAGGTTAACTCCGCGGTCGGATAGGACGGCAGGTCTGGATGCATGTTGGACGACACGATCACGCCGTGCCGCGTGCAGGCCTCGACGTCGATATGCGGATAACCGCTGCGCTGGCTGATGAGCCTGAGCCCGGGCAGGCGCTCGATCAGCGGCGCGCGAATCGGCGTGCGCTCGCGGATCAAAACCAGCGCTTCCGTGTCCTTCAGACGCGCGGCGAGCGTTTCCGTGTCCGTCGCATGATCGTTCCAGATCGTGACGTTATGACCGGCGAGTCTGTCGAAGCAGCGCAGCGTGCGCACGACGTTCTGATAGTCGTCCAGTATCGTAATGTTCATGGTTCGCCTTTTCCCTCCTCATGCGATGCTGAGTGGTTTTCCGCGGGCCGCGCCTGGGTTGGTCGCGCACCCACACGGCGATACTGCTCCCTCGGCGCCCCGGCGATTCGATGGATGTGTGCAACGCGATAGATGTATCCGGGCGGCTGCGCCCCGGTCATGCCCATTCCGCCGCAGGTTACGAAGAGTTTGCTTTCTTCATGCGTCGAGGATGATTTACATCCCCGGCTATATCGTTCGGATGCGAACCAGGACGCGCTCCGCCGCGTCCAAGGCCCCGCGTGCCCAGATATTCCTCTCGGAGAAGGGGATTCGAAAAGGTATCGCCTCGACAGCGGTTACTCGCATTTCACCACTCCTTGTGCCGACGTGATAAAAAGGCGCTTTCGCGGGAGGCGAGGATAAGAAGGGCGCCCGTGATTGTCAAGGAGATTTTATCGAACGAACGTGTCAGCCTTACTTTTACGCCTCTGCCATGATGTTGCCTTCCGTGACGACCTTTCCCCATTTAAGTGATAGAGGCACATATATTTTACCCATTTGCACAACGATGGAAAGGGGCTTTATGGGCGCTCCTAAATTTTCGGCTGTTGCCAAAATCTCCTTGACAACGAGAACAGCCATTCGTATCCTCCCCCCCGTGCCTTATGAAACGCCATGCCGACCATAGTTGCGCCCCTCGGTCGCCATCTTGGTCGTGGTGGGCGAAGCAAAGCCATCTCCTGCATTTCAACCTATCGAAATCCAGGGATTTTTTAATCGATACGTGCCTCGTAATGGCCAGGGTAACGACTTCAACCGCAATCAGCCAGCAGCGGGTGTTTCAGGCGCAAAGGTCATTGTCACGGGCCGGCGGGCCTGAGGTGTGGGCGCTCGGTCGGCCGTCGCGTTCAGTTTATTAGGGAGGGGAAGGACGCATGAGGATCAAGAGTCCCAAGGATTTTTGGGCGGGTCTGATGTTCATTGGTTTTGGTCTGTTTTTCATGATCGGCGCGGGCAACTACGATTTGGGCAGCACGGAGCGGATGGGGCCGGCCTATTTCCCGACGATGCTGGGGGGGCTGATGGCGGTTGTCGGCGGCGCCGTTTTTTTTCAGTCGTTTGTGGTGAGCGGGGGAAAGGTGGTGGCGATTCCGTTGCGGCTGCTTTTTTTCATTACCGTGGCGTTGCTGCTGTTCGGCTACCTGCTCAAGCCGATCGGTTTGGTGCTGGCGCTAGCGCTGCTGGTTGTCGTTTCGGCGTCTGCCGGGCACGAGTTCAAGTTGCGGGAGGTGCTGCTTTTGGCCGTCGCGCTGACCGTTCTGTCCGTGCTGGTGTTCGTGAAGGGGCTCGGGCAGCCCTTTCCGCTCTTGCCTAAATTCCTCGGTTAAAAGGAGAACGCGATGGAAATGCAATTCCTGGACAATCTCTCGCTCGGTTTCGGCGTTGCGTTCCAGTGGGTTAACCTTCTCTACTGCCTGATCGGCGTGCTGCTTGGGACGCTGATCGGCGTGCTGCCCGGCATCGGTCCGACCGCGACGATCGCGATGCTGTTGCCGGTGACCTTCGGCCTCTCGCCGATCACGGCGATGATCATGCTGGCGGGCATCTATTACGGGGCGCAGTACGGCGGATCGACGACGTCGATCCTGGTCAACATTCCGGGGGAGGCGGCGTCGGTCGTGACCTGCCTGGACGGTTACCAGATGGCGCGCCAAGGGCGTGCGGGACCGGCGTTGGCGGTTTCGGCGATCGGTTCGTTCTTCGCCGGCTGCGTGGCCACGGTGGTCGTGGCGATGTTCGCCCCGCCGCTGGCGGGTATGGCGCTGAAGTTCGGTCCCTCCGAGTATTTTTCGTTGATGGTGTTCGGCCTGGTGGGGGCCACCGTTCTGGCGCACGGGTCGTTGCTCAAGGCGATTGCGATGGTGCTGCTGGGCCTGCTGCTGGGCTTGGTGGGCACGGACGTCAGTTCGGGCATGATGCGCTTCACGTTTGGCATTTATGAACTCTCCGATGGAATTGGCTTTGTTGGTCTGGCGATGGGCCTGTTCGGCATCGCCGAGATCATCTCCAACCTTGAGCTCAAGGGGTCGCGAGAGGTGTTCACCAGCAAGATCGGGCGGCTGATGCCGTCGCGGGAGGACTTCCGGCGGATGTGGAAACCCATCCTGCGCGGGACCGCGTTTGGTTCGGCGCTGGGGATCCTGCCGGGCGGCGGGGCGCTTCTGGCCTCTTTCGGCGCATATGCGCTGGAGAAGAAGATCTCCCGCTACGGCAACGAGTTCGGCAAGGGGGCGATCGAAGGCGTGGCGGCACCGGAATCGGCGAACAACGCCGGTGCTCAGACCTCCTTCATTCCGATGCTCACGTTGGGCATCCCATCCAACGTGGTGATGGCGCTGATGGTCGGCGCGCTGATGATCCAGGGTATCACCCCGGGCCCGAGAGTGATGACCGAAAAGCCGGAAATGTTCTGGGGGCTGATCGCCTCGATGTGGATCGGCAACGCGATGCTCGTGATCCTGAATTTGCCGCTGATCGGCATCTGGATCAGGCTGCTGAAGGTTCCCTACCGCTTTCTTTACCCGTCGATCCTGGTCTTTATGGGGATCGGCGTCTACGGCCTGTCGAACAGCCCGTTCGATGTGCTGCTGATGGCGATTTTCGGGATTCTCGGCGTCATCTTCGTCAAGATCGAGTGCGAGCCGGCGCCGTTGATCCTGGGATTTGTACTCGGGCCGATGATGGAGGAGAATCTGCGACGGGCGCTGCTGATCGCACAGGGCGATCCGACGGTCCTGATCACCAAGCCCATCAGCGCCGGATTTCTGATCGCGGCGGTCACCCTGCTCGTCGTCGTTCTGGCGCCGGCGATCCGCAAGAAGCGCGAGGAGGTCTTCGTCGAAGATTGAAAATGGGGCGGAACGCCATATTTCATGAGGATCTGAAAAAGCTCTGTCTTTATGGCGTGCATATCTGAAAACAAAGTCAGGAGGTCCGGAGCAACATGCAGACAATCAAGGACGAGTACATGGTTTCGGGGGATGGGCGCAAGCCGTGCTTGGTTACACCGCCAAAGGCATGTGAGACCCATTCCCATATTTACGGGCCGGCTGACCAATACCGCCGATTCCCTGGGAGGAAGCCGAATTACGGTGCTTCTCTGGAGGCTTACGAAACGATGCTCAAGCGCCTGGGTTTCGAGCGGTGTGTCATCGTTCAGCCCTCGCTCTACAGCACGGACAACCGCTGCACACTCGACGCCATCCGTTATTTCGGACTGTCCCGGGCACGGGGCGTCGTGGTGACGAAAAAGGACGTCAGCCGCGAAGAGCTTCAGCAGATGCACGATGCCGGGATCCGCGGCTTGCGATTCTATCTTCTCGTGGATGACTTCGTCATGGGCAACGTCCCCGAGATGGCCAAGCGCATCGCGCCGTTGGGCTGGCATCTCCAGGTCCAGGACCGCGGCAACTGGCTCCCGGAGGCGATTCCGCTCCTTGAAAAACTGCCGGTCGATATCGTGATCGACCACGTCGGCCGGACGCCGCCGGAGAACGGCATCAACGATCCGGGTTTCAAGGCGCTGCTCCGCTTCATGGAAACCGGCCGCTGCTGGGTGAAAATTTCTGCCCCTTATCTGGCGAGTGTCGACGGGCCGCCGCATTATGCCGATGTCGGCGAAAAGGTTCGCGCGCTGGTCTCCGTCCGGCCCGATCGCCTGGTCTGGGCGGCCAACTGGCCGCATCCCAATCACACGCCCGGCAACAAGCCTGAGGAGGCGGACTGTCTGGATGTTCTGCTCGACTGGGTACCCGATGCTGCGGTCCGGAACGCAATTCTGGCCGACAATCCCGGGATTCTCTACGATTTTGACAGGTGATCGGAAAAGAGGGTTCTCTCCGCACCTTTCCCTGTGGAAGAGAAGGTGCAGAGAAACCGATGGCTCGCTGTGGCGCCAGGGTTGAAAAGGGAACCGATTAAGCAAGGAGGACAACCATGATAGGGGAGAATAGCAGAACGGCATTGGTGGTGAGCGCACACTCGGCGGATTTTGTCTGGCGTGCGGGCGGTGCGAGTCGGCCAAGCTCTGGAAGGATGGTGGAATGACGCTCGATCGGGTCAAGTCACTGCGTCGGGAAGAGGCGCTGGCGGCTGCGGCGGTTTTGGGCGGGGAAGTGGGATTCCTTGACTGCGGCGACTACCCGCTGAATTTTACGGCGGCGAACCTGGATCATCTGGTCGACATCTACCGATCCATTCAACCCCGGTTCATCCTGACCAATTCGCTGGAAGATCCCTACAACTTCGATCACCCGCTGGCGGCACGGGTCGCTCAGGAGGCCCGGATCGTGGCGCAGGCGCACGGACACAAACCGGATGGGACCGTGCTCGGCGCGCCTCCTGTCTTTTTATTTGAGCCGCATCAGACCGAGCAGTGCAACTGGAAACCGCAGGTACTGCTTGACATCACACCCGTATGGGACAAGAAGCGCAAAGCGTTCGAGATCATGGCGGCGCAGGAATATCTCTGGGATTACTACACCCGGGTGGCATTGAATCGTGGCGTGCAGGCGGCTCGCAACTCCGAGAAAAAGCAGATCAAGTATGCGGAGGCCTATCAGCGTGTGTTTCCCCAGGTGACCGATGACCTCCAATGAAAAAGCGGAGGACGTATGGATTCTTGTCCCGATTGCCCTAAAGCACATCGGCCGTAGGGTCATCGTGAACGAGGCCGATAGGAGATCGGATTATTGCTTGTGATGGAAATTGAATGGTCATGGCAGGAAGATGTTCACTCGTTAATCTGAAAGGGGCGACCGTGCCGGGTGGTGTGAGACTTCCGATGGCGACAAACACTTGGCGACTTGGTTCAGTGCATTTCCGCCGCAAGCCGTGGAGAACCCGGTGTGAGGCCGTCATAAAGGCGTTCCGGACGCAGTCGATATGCCGAAATACAGCTGCCGAAATACCGCTTGACAAAGCGGGCTTCCCATTATAGCTCTACCAGCAGCAAGTTTCACTATCCCCCCTGAGAAAGGAGAGTTACCATGAGGCGAATCTTCGGTATATTTGCCACCCTCGCTGTGTTGTTGGTGCTGGTGTCGACGGCGGTTGCGGAGCAAAACTTCCCGACAAAACCGGTACGTCTGCTTATTCCTTACGCTGCAGGCGGTGCGGTAGACATCCTCGGCCGCACGCTGGGCGACGAGTTGTCGAAGAAATGGGGACAGCCCGTCATCATTGAGAACCGCACGGGGGCAGGCGGGACCATCGCATCGCAGGTGGTGGCCAAATCGGAGCCCGACGGTTACACGCTTGTCATCATCGCCAGCGGCCATGCCATCAATCCCTACCTCTATACGAAACTGCCCTACGACACCTTCAAGGACTTCACGCCGATTTCATTGCTCGGGTCCTCGCCGAACATGATGCTGGTGGCAGCGAATTCGCCCTTCAATACGCTCGGTGATGTCCTGACCGCGGCACGGGCGAAGCCGGGAAGCCTCTCCTACGGGATGTCCGGTATCGGCACCTCGACGCACCTCGCGGGCGAGCTGTTCAAGTACATGGCCAAGGTCAATATCACGGCGGTCTCCTACAAGGGCGGCGCTCCGATCATCAACGACCTGCTGGGAGGACATATCCCTCTGTCCTTCAACAACATTCCGGAATCGATCGGCCAAATCAGGAGCGGCAGCCTGCGCGTGCTCGGTGTGACGACGGCCAAACGCTCGGCGGTCTTGCCTGACAGTCCGACCATCGCCGAAGCCGGCGTCTCGGGTTATGACACGGCCGTGTGGTGGGGGATGCTTGGACCTGGCGGCATGCCGGAGAATCTCGCGGCCAAGATTTCCAAGGACTGCGCCGATGCGCTCCACGCGCCGGTTGTGAAGCAGCGGCTCGACAATCTTGGCGCGGCCGTGATCGGAACGACGGTCGCGGAATTCGACAAGTTCATCCGGGCCGAATACCAAAAATGGGGCCCGATCATCAAGGCGGCGGGAATCAAAGGCTCTTGAGCGTTCTTGTTTGCGCTTTGCCGCACGAGCCGGATTGAGCGATAGGCGGCGCCTTGGCCGAAGCGGTATCACGAACGGACATCGCGTAAACCAAACAGGGTATCGCAAGGGTCATATTGAACCCTTGGAGAAGGTCATCGCAGGTTTGGATCGGGAGATTGACCGTAAGCTGAAGGATTATCATCGCGAGTTTGAGTTATTGAAGATCGTTCTCGGGGTGAAGGAACAGGGTGTGGCCTCGGTCATTGCCGAGACTGGCGCGGATATGGACAGGTTCCCATCCGAAGGTCATCTGTCTACCTGGGCGGGTATGGGGCCCGGCAATAGCGAGAGCGCCGGTAAAAAGTGGAAAGACGACCCACGGCAAACGGTTTTCCCTTCCCGAAACGCCTCGATCGCCTCGTAGTCCGGCTTTGCCATGCACAGCAATCCGATCATCGGTTTCACAATATCGCTATGGGGGATCTTGGGCTCCCGGCATCCGGGCAGCGTAACGGCATCGATCCTCGCTCCCAGTTCCATGCGGTTCAGCAGGGCGACGATCAAAGCCAGTCCCCCAATGGCCGGTCAAATGTTCGTTGCCCTCTTTGATGATAAATTCTAGAGGTCGCATTCTCACCTCCCAGGTGTTGCTACGGGTTATGTATCTTTCGCTTGACAAATAAAAAACATCCTTTTTGATCACAACGGGTCGCGGGTATGGACCACGCACGCCGTCACGGACATCCAGGCGCGCGGGCGACCGCAACGCCCTGCAAGGAGGAAGAAAATGGGCATGAATCTGGTTGAAAAACTTGTCTCGACGCACTTGGTCTCGGGCGAGATGAAAGCCGGCGCCGAGATCAGCATCGCCGTCGATCAAACCCTAACGCAGGACCCGCTGGGGACGATGGCGTACCTCCAGTTCGAGGCGATGGGCATCCCGCGGGCGATGACGAAGCTCTCCGTTTCCTATGTGGACCACTGCATGCTGCAGGAGGGGTTCGAGCACTCGGACGACCACCGCTACCTGCAGACCGTCGCGGCCAAACACGGCATTGTCTTTTCCAAGCCGGGCAACGGCATCTGCCACCAGGTGCACCTGGAACGCTTCAGCCGCCCGGGCGAGACGCTGATCGGGGCCGACAGCCATACGCCGACCTGCGGCGCCGTCGGCATGCTGGCGATCGGCGCCGGCGGCCTTGACGTGGCGGTGGCCATGGCCGGCGGAGCCTTCTACCTTGCTTACCCGAAGGTGATCCGCGTCCTGCTGCACGGCCGGCTGCGGCCTTTCTCGACGGCCAAGGACATCATCCTGGAGATTCTCAAGAGGCTGACCACCAAGGGGAATGTGGGAAAGGTTCTGGAATTCGGCGGTGAAGGAATCGCCGCCCTGACCGTTCCGGAGCGATCGACCATCACCAACATGGGGGCGGAACTCGGCGTGACGACCTCCCTGTTTCCCAGCGACGACGTCGCGCGGCAGTTCTTCACGGCCCAGGACCGCCTGGCGGACTGGCGGGAATTGTCGCCCGATCTGGATGCCCGTTACGACGAGGTGATCGAGCTCGATCTCGGCGCGATTGATCCCAACGTCGCCCTCCCCCATTCCCCGGGCAATGTCGTCAAGATCAGGGAGGCGGGCGACATCCGTGTCCAGCAGGTCCTGATCGGCAGTTGCACGAACTCCTCCTATCGGGATCTGATGGTGGTCGCCAGGATGCTGAAGGGCCGCCGGGCGCACCCCGACGTGAGCTTCGGCGTCGTTCCCGGCAGCCGGCAGGTCCTGAGCATGATCGCGGCCAACGGTGCGCTCAACGACATCATCGCCGCCGGGGCGCGGATACTGGAAACCTCCTGCGGATTCTGCGCCGGCTACGGCCAATCCCCAGAATCGGGCGGGGTCTCCGTCCGGACCAACAACCGGAATTTCGAGGGAAGAAGCGGCACGCAGGACGCCAAGGTCTATCTGGTCAGCCCCGAGGCGGCCGTGTCCGCGGCCCTGACCGGGAAACTGACGGATCCCCGCGACCTGCAGATGGACCATCCGCAGATTCCTCCCCCCGAACGGTTCCATATCGACGACGGCATGGTCATCCGGCCTGTCGCCGGTGCGGTGGAGGTGGTCCGCGGTCCCAACATCGGCGAGCCGCCCCGCAACACGCCGCTGCCAGAGACCCTGCGGGCGGGGGTCGCCATCAAGGTCGGCGATCAGGTCACCACGGACCACATCATCCCGACCGGCCCCGTGAGCCGCTACCGGTCCAATATTCCCCGGTCGAGCGAGTTCATCTTGCTCAACATTGATCCTCTCTTCGTCCGGCGCTGCAAGGACAATCAGGCGCAGGGACGGGAATCGGTCATTGTCGCCGGTTTGAGCTACGGCCAGGGTTCTTCGCGCGAGCATGCGGCGCTCTGCCCGGCCCACCTCGGCGTGCGGGCGGTGATTGCCCGAAGCATCGAGCGCATTCATATGGCCAATCTGGTAAATTTCGGGATCCTGCCGCTGATTTTCAACGACGAGCGCGATTTGGCCAAGATCGGGGTCGACGACGAACTGCTGATCGAGGAGATCCGGCAGGCCGTGACCCGGCCCGTGATCACGGTGCGGAACCTCACCCGGGGTGACGCGTTTGACGTGTCCCACCAGTTGACGCCGAGACAGATCGAGATCCTCAAAGTCGGGGGGCTCCTCAACGAGATGCGCCGGAAAAACGCCGGCAGCCCCGGATAGCATCATGCATCAAACCATAAGGTTGGAAATGACGGGGATCCGGTTTTTACCGGCGGCATAAAAGGCCGCCCCCGACCGGGGCGGCCTCCTTAAAAAAGACGTTCCCATTGGCTTACGAATCTTTCAGCCAGTTCACCAGTCCCTTCTTGTCGATGATCTCCATCAGCGCCGCGGGCAGGGGTTCGAAACCGAAGTCCCGGTCGCCGACCCGGATCCGGCCCGCCTTGAAATCCACCTCGACTGCGTCGCCCGGCCGGTAGGCCTCAACGGCTTCCCGGTGAACGATCAGCAGCAACCCCTGGTTGATTGCCGCGCGGTAAAAAATGCGGTTGACGCTCTTGACCAGCACCGCTTTGATTCCCGCATCGGCCAACCCCACCGCCGGATGCTCCCGCGAACTACCGCAGCCGAAGTTTTCCCCGGCGAGGATGATGTCGCCCGGCCGAACGTTTCCGGTGAACGATATGTCAAACCCCTTGAACAGATGCGGTCGGATGGCGGGGGAATCGGAGCTGAGAATGTTGTAGACGAGGTTGCCGGCAAACATCTGGTCGGTGTTCAGGTGATCGGCGTCGGCATAGTTCCAGACAGTGCCCAAGCGACGGTTTTCACCCTTGGGAACGGTGGGGGTGGCGCCGGAGGAAAGCGACGTCCGGTACGCCTCGGCATGCTCTCCTCCCCGCGGGTCGGCGATGCAGCCAGCCGCGGCCGACACAGCCACGGTAGCCGGAGACGCCAGGTAGATCGCGGCCTTCGGGTTTCCCATCCGCCCGAGGAAGTTGCGGTTGGCGGTGGAGATCACGGTATGTCCGTCGGCCGGAATCCCCTGGCCGGCGCCGAGACAGGGCCCGCACGACGAGGCGAGGATGGTCGCCCCGGCCCGCACCAGGGTTGCCATGACCCCCTCTTCCATCGCCTGCAGATAAATGGCCTGCGACGCCGGGATGACGAGCAGTTGAACCCCGTCGGAGACCCTCCGGCCTTCCAGCAGCCGGGCGGCGACGCGCAGGTCGTCCAGCCGGCCGTTGGTGCAGGTGCCGATGACCGCCGCATCGATCTTCGTTCCCGCCACCTCGGCCACGGCCTTGACGTTTTCGACGGCATGGGGGACCGCCACGACCGGAAACACCTCGGCCAAATCGATCTCCATCTCCCGGGCATAAGTCGCCCCCGGATCCGCCCATACGCCGGGTTTCATCTCCGCGCCGAGGAATTCCGCCAGGAGTTCGTCCGCCGGGAAGACGGCATTCTTGGCACCCATTTCCGAGGCCAGGTTAGCCAAGGTCATGCGCTCCGAGATGGAGAGGGTTTTCACCCCGTCGCCATGGAATTCGATGCTCATGTAATTGGCGCCGTCGGCCCCGATTTTTCCGATGATCAACAACGAAAGGTCCTTGGCGTACACGCCGGGGCGAAACGCGCCCTGCAGGGTTATTTTCATCGACGGGGGCACCCGGAACCAGGTTTCGCCGCGCTTGAACAAACCGGCGGCCTCCGTCCTGTCACAGCCCACCGCCAGGGTGTTGAAGGCGCCGGCGGTGCAGGTGTGGCTGTCACTCCCGATAATGATCATCCCCGGGCGGGCATGGTCGCCCATCAACTGGTGACAGACGCCCCTCCCCACGTCGTAGAACCGATTGATCCCCCGGGCTTTAACGAAATCGCGGATGGCCTGGTAGTCGCTGGCCAGTTTCGCGTTTGTCGGCGGGGCGTTGTGGTCCAGCGCCACGAACAGTTGGCCTGGATCGAACACCTGCTTGCCGCCCATCTTCTCGAAGGTCTTCCGGATACTGGCCGTGTTGTCGTGCGTCAGCACCAGATCGGGTCTGCGAAAGACGATGGCCCCTTCGGGGGCGCCGAGAACCTTCTCAACGAACGTTTTCTGAACCCACATCTGTGTATCCATCCCTCCTGAATCATCACCAAAATCAGCCAACGCAAAGCAAAAGATATCAAGTAAATGTGTATTTTTATTCATTATAAGCGGCGCTGTCCACCTGTGTCAATCAAAAGATTGTCAGTATTAAAAATTTCCTTGACAACTGGGGATGATCCAGAGATAGTGTAGCGCAAAACATCGTTTCATAGAATGAAACAATAGTTCGTTTCCTTACTCAGTGCATCTTGCAGTGGATATGTCCGGGTACCCAAAAAAATCAAGGCTTTGAAGAGACACGACCGATAAAAACCCGACCGATCGGCCTCGGCGGGTTTAAGATTCGATCAGACAGATCCTTATTGAAGAAGAGGGACCATGAACCATCTGAAAAACTAAGGAGGTTAAGGTTTCATGAAGAAAGGATTTCTTGTCGGTGTTGTGAAATTGGCATTGGTCGTTTTGGTGGGAATGTCTCTGCCCTCTGCTTGCCGAAAGGAAACGAGATGAAAATCAAAGCCATTGAAACGATCGTCGTCAACATGCCGATGAAGATCGCCGGGTCGGCGCCCCTGTTGGGGGGCAAGGCGCGCACCAGCATCGACACTCTGATGGTGAGGATCGACACGGATGAAGGGGTCAGCGGTTGGGGCGAGGCCTTCGGGCACCGCATCTGGCCGGCGACGCGCGCGGCGATCGACACCCTGATCGGTCCTCAGTGCATCGGCCGAGATCCCGCCGCGATCGGCGCGCTGGTCGGCGACCTGCAGCGAAACCTGCATGGCGTGGGGCGAAACGGGCCGGCGATGTACGCCCTGTCCGCGATCGATATCGCGCTTTGGGACATTGCCGGCAAGCTGGCCGGTCTGCCTCTATACCGCCTGCTCGGCGGCGGTCTGCGACAGGACCTTCCCGCTTACGCCAGCCTGTTGCGTTACGGCGATCCGGCGGCGGTTGCCCGCTCCACCGAGGAGGCCCTCTCCCGCGGTTACCGGCGGATCAAGGTGCACGAAATCGGGGAGGCGCAGATCAAGGCGGCGCGGGAAACGGCGGGGCCCGACATTCCACTGATGGTGGACTGCAACTGCCCCTGGACGGTCGAGCAGGCGGTCGACATGGCACGGCGGTTATCGCCCTACGACCTGCAGTGGTTGGAGGAACCGGTGTGGCCGCCCGAAAACCACGCGGGATTGGCCGAGGTTCGCCGGCGGGGAAAGATCGCCGTGGCGGCCGGCGAGAATGCGATGGCCGCGGATTTCAAGGGCATGTTCGAGGTGGGCGCCGTCAGCTATGCGCAACCGAGCGTGACGAAGGTCGGAGGCGTCAGCGAGATGCGCAAGGTGATCACACTCGCCGAGTCGTTCGGCGTCGAGGTCGTGCCGCATTCGGCCTATTTTGGTCCCGGCCTGATGGCGTCGCTCCATCTGATTGCGGCGCTGGTGCCGGAGGCCCCGGTCGAGCGTTTCTTCTGCGATTTTGACCTTAACCCGTATCACGATGCGATCCACCCGAAGGATGGCCGCATCGCGATCCCGCAGGGACCCGGGCTCGGCGTCGATCCCGATCCGAAGGTGATCGAGAAGTTGCGCGTGCGTTGATGTTGCTCCCGGGCGGCAGTCCGCTCGCTGTTCCTTTGTGCGGGACTTTTGGAAAACCGGCAATCCGTTCAACGAAAAGTGGAGGAGACCAAGGATGTACGACCTTTTGATCAAGGGCGGGCGGATCATCGACCCGTCGCAAAGGATAGACGGGGTGATGGATGTCGCCGTCAGCGGCGCAACAATTGCTGCGGTCATGCCGAATATCGATCCCCGAGGGATCGCGAACGTCATCGATGCGACCGGCAGGATTGTCACCCCCGGGCTGATCGATTTGCACACCCACGTTTATGACGGGTTCCTCAACAACGGGGTCAGTCCGGACATGGCAGGGGTCAACCAGGGGGTTACCACGGTGGTGGATGGCGGCAGCGCGGGGCACGCCATTTTCGAAGGGTTTCCCAGGTACGTGGTCCCCGCGGCGCAAACCGACGTCTTCTGCTTTCTCCATATCGGTTCGTTCGGTCTTGCCGTGATGCCGGAGTTGGTGCAGAGGGAGGAAATCGATGTCGAAGCGACGGAGGCTGTGATCGCAAAACATCCGGATCTGATCAGGGGTGTCAAGTTGCGTATCGTCGGCAAACTGATCGCGAGCGAAGGGATATCCGTTGTGGAGACCGCCCAGAAGACGGCCAAAAAACATCATCTGCCCCTGATGATCCACATCGGTGACCGCAACCGCTGGATACCGCCTGCCCTGACAAGGGAATTGCTGCCGCTGCTGGAAACGGGCGATGTTTTGAGCCATTACTGCACCAACCAGTCCGGCAGGCTGCTGACGGAGGACGGCATACCGGTTCCTGAACTGATGGCCGCCAAAGAGAGGGGCGTAGTGCTCGATGTGGCCAACGGGATCAACAACTTTTCCTATGCGGTCGCCCGGAAGATGATGGCGGAGGGGTTGTTTCCCACCACGCTCAGCACCGATGTGAACAAGACCTCCATCACAGGGCCCGCTTATGGACTGACGGTCACCATGTCGAAATTTCTCGAACTGGGTGTTCCGTTCGAGGAGATGATCGCCATGACCACCACCCGTCCGGCGAAGGCCGTCGGAATCGACGATCGCAAGGGGAGCCTCAAGCCCGGCATGGATGCCGACATCTCCATCCTCGAAATCCGGACGGGCCGATGGCCTCTCCCGGACAGCCACCAGGAGATCCTCAATGTGACGAGGCTGATCAGACCCGTCATGACGGTCAAGGCCGGCGTGCCGATTCAGCCCCTGTGCGTGCCGATCAAGGAGCAGATTCAGTCTTAGCGGCAAGAAGCGCCCGTTTGACCTTCATGGCTCGGGAAGCGCGTTTCGGGGCGTCATAAAAGCCTTGACATCCCGGAACGCTTCAAATTACTGTTGCCCGCAAAGGAACTAGCTCCTGTCCGCATGTGCGTGCTCTTTCACCTTTTTTCTTATTCTCTTTCTCGTCATCTTTGGTCGTCTCTTTTGATTGTAGGAGGCAGGAACATGTTAACGCAAAAACTGGCGGAGTTCGTCATCGACACGAAAGCATTGGATGTGCCGCAAGAGGCGCTCGACGACGCACGCGACGCCTTGATTGATACCATCGGCTGCGGACTGGCCGGGACGCTGGACGATGTCTGCCGGATCCTGGTTCACTTTCTGCGCGCCCAGGGGGGCAATGCGCAGGCGACGGTCTGGGGCGTCGGTTTTGCGACGACGGCCAGCGATGCGGCGTTCGCCAACGGCGTTTTAAGCCACGTCCTCGATTACGACGACACGCACAGCCATCTGCGCGGTCATCCAAGCGCTGCGCTCATTCCCGCGATTCTTGCCGTGGGCGAGTTCGTGCAGTCATCCGGCATCGATGCGCTGGCCGCCCACGTGATCGGCATGGAGGTTGCCGGGAAGCTTGGCCGGGCCTTGGGCGACGGCCATTATCTGCGCGGCTGGCACGCGACCGCCACTGTGGGCGTGTTTGCCGCCGCCGCCGCCGCGGCCCGTCTGCTCGGGCTTTCGGTCGATCAAATGCGTCATGCGCTGGGCATCGCGGCTTCCGAGTCGTCCGGATTGTTGCGCAATTTCGGCACCATGACCAAGCCGTTCAACGCCGGCCATGCGGCGAAGAGCGGGGTGATCGCCACGATGCTGGCGAAGCGGGGCTTCACCGCCGACACCTGCATTTTCGATGGCAAGGACGGATTTCTCTCCGCCTATGGCGGCGCGGACGGCCAACCGCTCGGCGAATTGCTCGACCGTCTCGCCCAACCCTGGGAGGTGATCAAGCCGGGTCTCTTCTTCAAGCGCTGGCCTTGCTGCTACTGCAACCACCGTTCGATCGGCGGCCTGTTGCAGATGATTCCCGAACACGGGCTGAAGCCCGACGAGATCGAGGCGGTCGAGATCGGTTTTCCGCCCGGCTCCGACGCCGCCCTGATTTCAAAGGATCCGCGGACCGGCTTGCAGGGCAAGTTCAGCATCGAGTATGTCGCCGCCGCGACCCTGCTCGACGGCAAAGTCACACTGGAAAGCTTCACCGACGAGATGGTGAACCGGCCGGAGGTCCGCCGTCTGATGCAGAAGGTCAGGCGTTATCCCATCGACGATTCCCGTACCTTCGCCGGCACCGTCGGCTATAACGATCTCACGGTCAAGACCGCCCGGGGCGAATTCAAGCTGCATGTCGACAAGACGCCCGGGTCGCCCGTCTGGCCGGTCAGTGCGGCCGAGCGCGACGAGAAATTCCTGGATTGCGCCGGGCGCGTCTTGAGCGGCGAGGAGGCGCGTCGCCTGCTGGAAATGCTTTTGAACTGCCAGTCGCTTACGGACGTTGGTGTACTGGCACGGGCGACGGCGCCGCCGCAGGCAAATCCTTAAGGGCAAGGAAGGAGGGGCTCTCATGCAGGAACTCAAGGACAAGGTTGCGATCGTCACCGGGGCCACGCGAAAGCGCGGGCTGGGCCGCTCCATCGCACTGGCGCTCGCCGCCGGCGCCGCCGATGTGGTCGTGACCGGCAACAGCCGTTCGGCCAGCCGGATTCCCGAGGACGAGGCGACGTCGGGGTGGCGCGGGCTGCCCGATGTCGTGGCGCAGATCGAGGCGCTGGGTGTGCGGGGCCACGCGATTTATGCGGACGTGACGAACAGCGACGAGATTCAGGGGATGGTCCGTGAAACGGTCGCCCGCTTCGGTCGAATCGACATCCTGATAAACAACGCAACCTATCCGCGCGGCGTCGACCGGGTGCCGCTGGTCGATCTCGACGTCGATCTCTGGCGCAAGATCGTCGACGTCAATCTCAACGGCACGATGATCGTTTCAAAATATGTGGCGAAGCAGATGATCGCCCAGGGCGACGGGGGCTGCATCATCGGCATCTCCTCGGGTGCGGCGATGAAGGCGGCCGCGACCTTTTCGGCCTATGCGGCCTCGAAGTCGGCGATGCACACGCTCAACGGTTCGCTGGCGGAGGAACTCGGACCTCACGGCATCACCTGCAACATCGTTGCGCCCGGCTTTCTCAACACGGCGCGCATCGATATGCTGCGCGAGGAAGGGCGCTGGGAAAAGCGGCTCTCCACCCTTCCGATCAAGCGTCCCGGCACGGCCGAAGAGGTGGCCGAACTGGTGCGGTATCTGTGCGGCCCGCATGCGCGCTGGATCACCGGGGAGGTCATCATGATCAACGGCGGGGAGGTGCGCCGGGCCGCCCGCTAGAGCGGCCCAGCAGACCAACGGATAAGGGCCCGACGCGGGGGGGAGGAATCGCCGGACCGAGGCTGATGTCCGTCGCATTTCAGCATGTCCGGATTACGACCGACTGCACAAAGACCGAGGCGAGATAAGGCGTGGTTCGGCGACGACCTCGACGGGATGATGTCGTTTGCTAAAAGGGTGACTTGACTTGAAACCAGATTTCAAAGAAAGGGGATAACCATGAGAAAAGCCAAGCTGAAAAGGAAATCATTGCCGATGATGGTCCTGGGAGCGCTGCTCGCAGTCGCCGTAGCTTTTCCACTCGCTACGGCCCTCGGAGCGGCTGACGCTTATCCGAGCAAGCCGGTGCGGATGATCATTTCTTTTGCCCCGGGAGGCAGCACCGACATCGTCGGGCGCCTGATCGCCACCAAGCTGTCCGAGCGTCTCGGCAAGCAGGTCGTTCCGGAAAACCGCAGCGGGGGAGGGGGCACGCTCGGCATAGAAATGGTGGCCAAGTCGGAGCCCGATGGTTACACGCTGCTGTTCACCTCTTCTGCAATTGCCATCAACCCCTTACTCGACAAGGTGCCGTACGATCCGGTGAAGTCCTTTATACCGATTGCCAAGATGGGAAACGCGCCGGCCGTGCTCACCGTCCATCCGGGGGTTCAGGCCAATTCCGTGAAAGAACTCATCGCGCTTGCCAAGAAGCAGCCCGGCAATCTGGTTTGTGCGGCGGCGGGCGTCGGCAGCTTTGTGCATCTAGCGAGCGAACTCTTCAAGATGATGGCTGGGATCGATTTCAAGATCGTGCAGTTCAAGGGCGGCGGGCCCGCGATGATCGACACGATGGGGGGCCACTCCCAGATCTTGGTCGGTACGATCACGATGACGTTGCCTCAAATCAAGACCGGCAAACTCAAGGCGCTGGGTTTCGGCGGATCGGCGCGCAGCAAGCTCTTGCCCGATTTACCGACGGTTTCGGAGGCCGGCTTGCCGGGGTATGAGGCGTCCATATGGTGGGGTCTCTTTGCGCCGGCCGGGACGCCGATGGTGATCGTCGACCGTCTGCAAAAGGAACTCGATGCGATCATCAACTCGGAGGAGACGAAGAAGATATTCGAAGTCCAAGGTGCGGAACCGGATCTGCTGGGTACGGCCGATTTCGTCAAATTCATCGAGGCGGAGGGGGTCAAATGGGGGAAAGTGGTCAAAGAGGGCAATATCAGGAAAGAGTAAAAGATATGGGGTGTTTTCGATGATACCGGGGTTGCTCAGGAACAAGGATTTCTGGGCCGGCATGATGCTGGTCGGGATCGGCGCCGCAGCGATGTTCATCGCCCGGGATTACCGGTTCGGAAGCGCACTGCGCATGGGACCCGGATTCTTTCCGACCATCCTGAGCGGGATCCTGATCGCCTTCGGCGTCTGCATCATGGCGGTAGGGCTGCGCAGCGGTGAGAAGATTAAGGAAAACTTGTCTATCCGGCCTCTGGTCCTGCTGCCCCTCTCCCTTCTCCTGTTCGGCATCCTGATGGAACTGGCGGGTTTCGTCCCGGCGCTGGTCGTCCTGATCTTCGTGTCGGCGGCTTCCGGCAAGGAGTTTCGTTTCATGGAAGTTCTGCTGCTGACGGTGACCCTGGTGGTGGCGTCGGTGGCCCTGTTCATCTGGGGACTCGGACTGCCCTACCCCCTGCTCAGGGGATTCTGACAAGGAGAGTGTCATGGAGCTGTTCAATAACCTGATTTTCGGGTTCAGTGTGGCGTTCTCGCTGCAGAACCTGCTCTACTGTTTCATCGGCGTGCTGGTGGGCACCCTGATCGGCGTTCTTCCCGGCATCGGGCCGATGGCGACGATCGCGATGCTGCTGCCGATCACCTACAATATCCCGCCGGTTGCGGCCCTGATCATGCTGGCCGGCATCTACTACGGCGCCCAGTATGGCGGCTCGACCACCTCGATTCTGGTCAACCTTCCCGGGGAGACGGCGTCGGTGATCACCTGCATCGACGGCTATCAGATGGCCCGCCAGGGGCGCGCCGGACCGGCGCTCGCGATCGCGGCGATCGGATCGTTTTTCGCCGGAACCGTCTGCACGATGATCATCGCCATGTTCGGCCCGCCGCTTGCCGAGATGGCGCTGAAGTTCGGTTCGCCGGAATATTTTTCGCTGATGGTGATGGCCCTGGTCACCGCTGCCGTGCTTGCCCACGGCGACATGCTCAAGTCGCTCGCCATGGTGGTGCTGGGTCTGCTGTTGGGCATCGTCGGTTCCGACGTCGATTCCGGCATCAAGCGGTTCTGTTTCAACTTTTTCGAACTGACGGACGGCATCGGCTTCGTGATCATCGCCATCGGGGTATTCGCGGTTGGCGAAATCATCAGCAACCTCAGCGACCCGGAGGAGCGCCAGGTTTTCACCTCCAAGGTGGGAAGCCTCTACCCGACGCTGCAGGACATGAAGCAGTCCATCGCCCCGATCATCAGGGGGACCGCGATCGGGGCGTTCTTCGGCACGCTGCCCGGCACCGGGCCGGCAATCTCTTCGTTTTCGTCCTATATGGTCGAGAAGAAGGCCGCCAGGGACCCGTCGCGTTTCGGCCGCGGCGCTATCGAAGGGGTGGCGGGACCGGAGTCCGCCAACAATGCCGCAGCCCAATGCGCTTTCATTCCCACACTGACGCTGGGCATTCCGGGCAGTGGCACGATGGCGCTGATGCTCGGCGCGCTGATGATCCACGGCATCACGCCGGGGCCAATGGTGATGGTCCAGCAACCGGACCTCTTCTGGGGGCTGATCGCGAGTATGTGGATCGGCAACCTGATGCTGGTCGTCCTCAACCTGCCGATGGTCGGCGTTTGGGTGAGCGTGCTCAAACTGCCATATCGCATGCTTTTCCCGGCCATCATGGTCTTTTCCGCCATCGGTATCTACAGTACGAACAACGTCTCGTTCGACGTCTACCTGGCGGCGATCTTCGGCGTTCTGGGGATCGCGTGGCGGGTGCTCGGGTGCAGCCCCATCCCAATGCTGCTCGGATTTGTACTGGGGCCGATCATGGAGGAAAACCTGCGGCGGGCGCTGCAGGTCTCGGAAGGCGATCCGTCGGTGTTCCTTACCCGGCCGATCAGTCTGGCGTTCATCATCGCCACCGTCCTGATTCTGGTCGTGATGGTGATGCCGGCCGTGCGCAAGCGGCGGGACGACATTGTCGGCTGACGAGCGATGCCTGCGTCCGGGGGCGTTTCGTTGACCGGTTGTGGTGGTCCGGGGCTGGGAATCGTTGGGGAAATTGGATCATTTAGAGGAAGAATCATGAAAAAATTGCCCTGCGCCATCATCCGGGGGGGATCAAGCAAAGGGATTTTTGTTGAAAGGGAGTCATTGCCGCCGGAAGGTCCGGAACGCGACCGATGCGTGCTGGCCCTTTTTGGAAGTCCGGATCCGAGATAAATTGACGGTCTGGGCGGCGCCGACAAATTGACCAGCAAGGCGGCGATCATGGGACCTCCCACCCGGAAGGATTGTGATATCGATTATCTTTTTGGCCAGGTGAATATCGCGCTGCCCAGGATCGATTGGGGCAGCAATTGCGGAAATATCTCAACGGGCGCCGCGATCTACCCGATCTACAAGGGCTATGTGAAGTCAATGGAGAGCAAGGTCCAGGTGGCGATCCACCAGGTCAATACGGGACGCCGCCTTCTGGCCACAGTACCGCTCAAAGACGGCGAGCTGCAATCCGAAGGGGATTTCCAACTGGGAGGCGTTCCCGGAACGGGGGCGCGAATCGATCTCGATTTTAAGGTCTTCGGGGGGTGTATCCTCAATAAAGGCATTCTTCCGACAGGCCATGCGGTAGATTCGTTTAACGTTCCGGGAATGGGAAAGTTGGAGGTCAGCGTCATCGATATGGCCAATTTATGCCTGTTTATCCGGGCGTCTGATATCGGAATGGATCATGAGCAGGACGTGGTCACGTTGCAAAGCGATCGGGATGTCGTTGCCAAACTGGAAAAAATAAGAGGTGCGGTGTCTCTGGAACTGGGGGTCATCAGGGCTGAAAATGCGGCGGCGGAACTCCTAATTGCCGTCAATCCGATGTTGTTCATCGTCGGAAAACCAAGACCCTATAAAACGCTTTCCGGAAATAGCGTTGAAGGAAATCGCTTCGACCTTTTTGCGCGCAGCATCACCCGCGCCGCTTTCTCAAAGGCGTATCCGGCAAGCGGGTCCATTGCAACCGCGGTCGGTTGCGGGATACCGGGAACCATCCCCTCTGAAATGCCGCCTGCCTTTCCGGAGATGGGGGCCTCTTATGCGGTCAGGGTTGGGCATCCGGGCGGCATTCTGGAAGTGGGCGCCGTGATCCGGCAGGATTCTCAAAAGAACTATGTTGCGGATGCGGCTGTCGTCGGACGTACCGCCCGCGTCTTGATGGAGGGCGTGGCTTTTATCCGGTAATGGTCAAACAAAGAAAGGAGATTCTATGAAAAGCATGACATCAAGGAAACTCAGGACCCTCATCACGCTGACGGCGCTCTTGGCGGCGCTTGCAGTCTTTCCCGTTTCGATCTTCGCGGCGGCCGATGATTATCCGAACAAGCCTGTGCGGCTCATCATTCCGTGGCCGCCGGGCGGGAGCAACGACTTCGTCGGACGGCCGATCGCCGCCAAATTGTCCGAGCAGCTCGGCAAGCAGGTGGTCGTGGACAACCGCGGCGGGGCGGGAGGTATTATCGGTACGGAAGCGGGTGCGAAGGCGGATCCGGACGGATACACGCTGACGATGACCGGGGCCGCTTATACGCTGTATGCCCCCCTGCACGACAACCTGCCGTTTGATCCGCTGAAGTCCTTTACTCCGATCGCGAGGTTGGGGAGCGGACCGAACGTGCTCGTCGTCCACCCGAGCCTTCCCGTGAAGTCGGTGAAGGAGCTCATCGCGCAGGCCAAACAGAAGCCCGGGCAACTGATTTTCGTCAGCGTGGGCGCCGGCGCTTCCCTGCATATGGGTACCGAGCTCTTCAAGATCATGGCCGATATCGATTTCAAGATCGTGCAGTTCAAGGGGGGCGGTCCCGCGATGACCGATCTGCTCGGGGGCCACAGCCAGGCCTTCATCTGCTCGCTCATTGCGGCCCTGCCGCATATCAAGTCCGGCAAACTCAGAGCGCTGGGCACCGGCGGGAAGATGCGTAGTGCGGTCCTGCCCGATGTGCCGACCATCGAGGAGGCGGGCGTGCCCGGGTACGAAACGAGCAACTGGTGGGGGATTCTCGCTCCGGCCGGTACGCCGGCGCCGATCGTCACGAAGCTCAACAACGAGATCAAGGCCATTTTGGCCACGGATGACGTCAAGAAGGGGTTCCTAAAATACGGAATAGAGGTGGATCATCTCGGACCGGCGGAATTCGGGGAATTTATCGAGAAAGAGACGGCTAACTGGACGCGCGTCGTCAAGAAGGCCAACATCCGGCTGGAGAAGTAGCCATAAGCTGATGAGGTTAATCATGATCTCCGAAGCGGTCGTTACGGAAATAAGGAGCAGCGCATGGAATCCGGAAAATTTGACCTGAAAAAAATGGTGAGGAGGTCCAAGCTCTATGTTCCCGCCAATCGCGAAAAATTCATCGCGAAGGCGTGGACGCGGGGGGCAGACTGCGTCATTTTGGACCTTGAGGACGCCGTCGCGCCGGCGGACAAGTCCTCCGCAAGGAAGATGATCAGGGAAGAGATCCCGATCGTCGGAAAAGGGGGGGCGGAGGTTCAGGTCCGCATCAACCGCGAGTTCGAGGAAGAGGACCTGGATTCGGTCGTCCTGCCCGGCTTGACCTCCATCATGATTCCCAAATGCGAATCGGTCGAGGAGATCCGGCGGATCGATCGCATGGTCACGCAACTGGAAGAGGAACGGGGACTGCCTGTCGGCAAAATCCAGTTCGACCTTATTTTCGAGACGGCCCGGGGGATCGTCCGCGTGGAAGAGGTCGCGGAGGCCAGCCCCAGAATCGTCTCCATGACCACGGGCCAGGCCGACCTCTCTGTCGATCTTGGATTTACCCGCTATCCGGAGCTCAATTTCGATCAGTATTTTTACGCCGAAAACAGACTTCTCTATGCCGCACGGGCGGCCGGCGTCCAGGCCCATGGTCTGGGCGCCCAGAAAAACGTCGATTTCGTGAATATTTCAGCGGGAAGAGAGGCCATGCTTAATGCCTGCCGGTATGCCTACAACATGGGCTTCATGGGCACCAGCGCGATTCACCCGGGCTGGGTCGAGGTGGCCAACGAGGGCTTTTCCCCGCCCCGGGAAGAGGTGGCGCTGGCACGGCGGGTCAAGGAGGCCCTCAGCCAGGCCTATGAGCGCGGCGAAGGCTCCGTTTCGGTCGATGGGCGGATGTACGACGTCGCCAACATGAAGCACGTCACCAGCCTGCTTGCGCGCGCCGAGGCGGTGGAAAAACGGGATGCGGAAAAGGCCGCCGCCGTTGCGGCCACCGGTCCGACCGGATAGGATCATTCCGGGCGACAGGTTTGAAAACAGGCAGTAAAGAGGAGAGGGTTGTATGAAAAAGGCATTGGAAGGCATCAAGGTGGTGGAGGTCGGGGCGGCGGTCGCCATGCCGCTGGTCGGCATGCTGATGGGAAGCTGGGGGGCCGAAGTCGTCCATGTCGAGCCCCCGGATCGGGGGGATATGCAGAGGCTCATGAGCCAGCGCCTCAGCTCATGGACGCAGCACAGCGAGATCAACTACCTCTGGGAGCATGTGGACCGCAACAAAAAAAGCATCGGCGTCAATCTGGCGAGCCCCGAAGGACAGAAGATCATTCATCAGCTCTGCGGGCAGGCAGACGTGTTCCTGAACAATCTGCGGCCTTACGAGATGAGCAAGTTCAACCTGACCTATGAGGCGCTCGCGGCGCAAAACCCCAGGCTCATCTATGCCAACCTGACCGGCTACGGCCTCCGGGGGCCGGAGAGGAACGCCGGCGGCTACGACTCTGTCGCTTTCTGGGCGCGCAGCGGCGTCATGGAGTTGATGCACGATCTGAACGCCGCACCGAATATTTCCCGGTCCGGCTACGGGGACAGCATCACCTCCCTGAGTCTGCTGGCGGGGGTCATGTCGGCCCTTTTCATCCGCGAGCGCACCGGGGTAGCCCAGCAGGTGGAGGTCTCCCTGTACAACACCGCCACCTGGGTTCTGGGGGCCGACATCAGCGGTTGCCTGGTCACCGGCAAGGACGCCACGCGCCCCCAGCGAAAAACAATGGGCAATCCCATCCGCAACCACTATCCCACGAAAGACAACCGCTGGGTCATGCTGGGCATGACCAACGCGCAAACCT
Organism: Pseudomonadota bacterium; assembly: GCA_018827585.1. Classification (GTDB taxonomy): domain Bacteria; phylum Desulfobacterota; class Syntrophia; order Syntrophales; family UBA5619; genus JAKAFS01. Next base: position 25,688 of record JAHJXP010000224.1, read on the forward strand.
ATTGGCCGGAGTTTTGTAGAATGATCGAGCGGCCGGAGTGGGAGAACGCCCCACGGTTCGCCACCTTCAAGGCGCGGGAAACGAACGCCCCAGAGCTCATCAGACTTATCGAGGAGATCTTCCGGACCCGAACCTATGCCGAGTGGGTGGAGATCCTAGGGAAGTATAAGCTGGTCTGGTCGCCCGTCTGCACGCCGCTGGAGGTAACCCATGACGAACAGGCGATCGCCAATGAGTTTTTCGTCGAGATGGATCTCCCCGACCATGGGACGATCAAGGTGCTCAACAACCCGATCAAGCTTTCCAAAACCCCCGCCGGCATCCAATCCCGGGCGCCGGAGCTGGGGGAGCATACGGATGGGTTGTTGGCGAACCTGGGGTATACGCCCGAAGACGTGGCAAGAATGAAGGAAGCCGGCGTCGTCGGATAGGGCTGCCGGTCATGGTCGAGGTGCCGAACGCGCAAGGGCTGGAACCGGTGCCCAGCACGCCGGAGGCCTTCGGGGAGTTGATCAAGACGGAGGTCGCCAAATACACCAAGGTGGTCAAGGCGGCGAACATCAAGACCGAGTGAGACATCTGAATGCCTGACGCTTTTTAAGGAGTGAGAAGATGAAAGTGGCCAGCGTTGAAGCAATTCCTTTTCGGATTCCCCTGACCGAGAAGAAAGTCTGGGCCCGCGGGGCCTTGGACGCGGCGGAGCACGTCCTGGTTCGCATCCGAACGGATGACGGACTCACCGGGATCGCCGAGGCGCCTCCCCGCCCCACCATCTACGGCGAGTCCCTTCGCTCCATCGTTGCCGCGGTTGAGGATTGGTTCGGGCCTGCCGTATTGGGACTCGACCCCTTCGAGACGGAAAAGGCGCTGGAGAGGTTCGAGCGCTGGGTGGGCAATCCGACGGCCAGGGCCGCGGTGGAGATGGCTCTGGCCGACATCAAGGGGCAGGCGGCCGGAGTTCCGGTCTACAAACTTCTGGGAGGCTGGACGGATCAGGTGCCTGTCTGTGTAAGGGTCCCGACGGGCGATGCCGACGCCGTCGTCCGATCCTGCGCATCCTTCCGTGATCGGTACGGCATTGTCACCTTCAAGATCAAGGTGGGGATGAAGCCCCACGAAGATATCGCAACCCTCCGAGCCGTCCGGGAGACGATGGGACCTGCCGTCCGGTTGTGTCCGGATGCCAATCAGGGGTACGATCCCCAGACTGCCATCCGGGTGCTGAAGGGCATCGAAGATCTGGACATCACCCTTCTCGAGGAGCCGTGCAGGATCGACAACGATCGGGGTCGGCAGCAGGTGGCAAAGGTTACCTCGATCCCGCTGATGGGCGACGAGAGCTGCACCAATCCGGCCGAGGTGCGGCGGCAGCTCGCCCTGGGGGTGGTCGGCGTGATCAGCATCAAGGTCGCCCGTACCGGCTTCGCCGTCTCCCAGCGCATCGCCCATCTATGCGAGGCGGAGAGCGTCGTCAACCTCTGCGGCACCCAAGCCGACAGCAGTATCGGGGTGATCTGCGGCACCCATTTCGCGGCATCCTGCCGCAACGTCAAACTGGCGAGCGAGTTGACCGGCTTCCTGGACATGGTGGATGATCTGTTGGTTGATACGCCGAAGATCGAGAACGGCATGATCCAACTCACGGATCGGCCGGGCCTGGGGATCGCAATCGATGAGGCGAAGCTTAAGCGGTATCGGATATAGCGGAAAGGAGATGAGACGCCATGATCGGGGAAAAAGAGATCCAGAGCCTTTTTTCAAAACAATTGAGCCGGATCAAGAACAAGAAATTGCGGGACATGGTGGTCGAAACCTACGTCATGGCCTGCCAGGAAGGGGGCTGGGAGAGCGTCGAAGACCTCAGGAAGGTGCCCTTCACCCTCCTGACGGACACCAAAGGGATCGATCTGATGCAGCACATCATCGCCGTCACGGAATCGGCCATCGGGCTGGCCCAGGGCCAGATCGAAAACTACGAGACCATGCCTTACCGGATCGACATGGACCGGCTTGTCGCCGGCGGGTTGCTGCATGACGTGGGAAAACTCGTGGAGATTCAGAAGGACGGAAAGGGGGGCTTCAGGAAAAGCAAGAATGGCGCCCTCATCAGGCATCCGATCTCCGGCGCCATCCTGGCCGGCAGGGCGGGTCTGCCGCTCGAGATCGTCAACATGATCGCCTGCCATGCCAAGGAGGGCGAAGGCGCGCCGCAGGTGGTGGAGACCGTGCTCATCCACCAGGCCGATTTCGCCACCTTCAACCCCTTGATCATGATGACCAAGGGCCTTTTGATCACCTAGGCCGCCACCGGGCGGATGGAGAAGAGAGTATGGGTAAAACGATCGTCGAGAAGATTCTGGGGGCGCACGCCGGCCGTGAGGTGAAGAAGGGCGATATCGTCGATGTGGTGATCGACGTGCGGGCCGCCAGGGACTTCGGCGGCGCGAATGTCGTCAAGAACATCCGGGACAGCGGCCTGAGCGTTGCCGATCCGAAAAAGACCTTCTTCACCTTCGACTGCAACCCGGGCGGGTCGGACCAGTCCTACGCGACCAACCAGCAGATCTGCCGCGCTTTTGCCCGCGCCAACGGGATCGGGATCTTCGACATCGACCAGGGCATCGGCACCCATGTTGCCATCGACCGCGGCCTGGTCGTTCCGGGTGACACGTTTGTCTCGACGGACTCGCACGCCAACATCCTCGGGGCCGTCGGCGCGTTCGGACAGGGCATGGGCGACCAGGACATCGCCTATGCGTTCGCACACGGCAGGGTATGGTTTAATGTGCCGCCCACCCTGAAGGTAAATCTCTCCGGCAAGCCGTCCCAACAGGCGACGGCGAAGGATGTCACGCTGGCCCTGCTGAAAAAATTCGGCGCCAACGGCCTGCTGGGGTACGCGGTGGAGTTTTACGGGCCGGTCGTGGACCGCCTCGGCCTGGACGGCCGCATCACGCTCGCCTCGATGGCCACGGAAATGGGGGGAATCATCTCCCTGATCCCGCCGACCGGGGCGATTCTGGCGTACTGCGGCGTCAAAAGCGGCAGGAACGTCAAAGGCATTTTTGCGGATGGGGACGCCGAATACGAAGGGGTAGAAGAGCTGAATCTCGACAATCTGCAGCCGCTGGTGTCGCGTCCCGGACATCCGGAGGATGTGGTGAACGCGGCCGAGGTCGCCGGCCGGAAAATCGATTCGGTCTTTATCGGCTCCTGCACCAACGGGCGGATGGAGGACCTGGAAGCAACGGCGGACATCCTGAAGGGTCGGAGGGTCGCCCCCGGCGTGGTCCTGAAAATCGTCCCGGCCACAGACGAGATCTGGAAGGAGGCTCTCGAAAAGGGGCTTTGGGATCTCTTCAAGAAGGCGGGGGTCCTGGTGGGGAACGCCGGCTGCGCGGGCTGCGCCGCCGGCCAGATCGGTCAGAACGGGCGAGGCGAGGTGACCGTCAGCACGGGAAACCGCAATTTTACCGGCAAGCAGGGGATGGGCGAGGTGTATCTGGCCTCTCCCCGGGTGGCCGCGGCGTCGGCCGTGGCGGGCGTTATCGCGCTTCCCGATGCCATCCCTTCACGGCCGGTCGTCTTCGAACGGCGCCCGGCGGCGAACGCAACGAAAAAGACGGCAAAGGGCGGGGAGACGGTCGAAAAACCGGCGGTCATCTCCGGGCGGGTCTGGGTCGTTCCCAAAGACAACATCGACACGGACATGATTTTCCACAACCGTTACCTCGCCCTGACCGACATCCGGGAAATGGGCCGGCACGCCTTCGGAAACCTGGAGGGGTGGAAAGATTTTCCCGAGAGGGCGAAACCGGGCGACATCGTCGTGGCGGGGAAAAACTTCGGCTGCGGAAGCTCCCGGCAGCAGGCGGTGGATTGTTTTTCGAGTTTGGGAATCCCGCTCATTATCGCCGAATCCTTCGGCGCCATTTACGAGCGCAATGCCATCAACGCGGGTCTTGCCATCATGAACGCGGCCCTTGTCCAATCGAAAATCGAGTCCGGGCAGCGGATCGAGGTGAATTTCAAAACGGGTGTGATCAGAAATCTCGACACCGGGGGAACGCTTCAGGGGGGACCGTTCTCCGAGGTGCAGATGAAGATCTATCAGCAGGGTGGATTGCTGGCGGGCTGAGAAACCCGCAAAAATTATTTTACTCCTTTGGTTATGATTGCGAAAGCAGGAATCCATTTCCAGTCATTGCGAGGAGGCCGAAGGCCGACGAAGCAATCCCGTGAATTGCCCAATGCCTGTGAGATTGCTGCGCTGTGCTCGCAATGATTAGCGGTATGTTTTTCAAAGGTTTCCGGTTGTGAGTGACAGGACATTTCGATACATCAATCATGGGAGGTGGTCAGGATGGAAGATTTGAAAAAATTGATTTTGAACGTGGAAGCCAGGAGCGCCGAGGAACTGGTCAAGCACTCGAAAGGGCCGGGAACGAGGTTTGTCTTTTCCGACCACAACAACAATCCGGAGACCGGCATCTATGTCATCATGCGGGCGGTCGAGAATGTCGATCACCCCGAGATGCATATCGAACCGCACACCCATGAATTTGAGAGCCTGTTCATTTTCAGGGGAAACAACCCCGATCTGACGGGCCTGGAGGTCGACGTCCTGTTGGGCGATCAGTGGTACAATATGCAATCGCCCAAAACCATTCGCATTCCCCCCGGATTGAGCCACAATTACCGGTTTGTCAAAGGTTCCGGCGAATACTGGAACATCGTTCTGACGCCGGGAGGGGAGTACAACAAGACGGTCCGGTAGATCCAGGGGCCATCAGCGGTATTTGGCGATGATCTCCTCCGTCAATGCCACACCGAGTCCGGGGACGGTGGGGACGCGAACCCGGCCGTCCTTGACGGCCAGAGGTTCGACTAACATCTCTTCATAGATCGACGTCCCGGAGGTGTCGAATTCCAAGAGACGGGTTTCGGGCATGGCGGCCATCAGGTGCAGGGTGGCGGCCAGCCCGACCCCGCCGGAGTAATTGTGGGGGGTGGCGACGACGCCGGCCCGTCCGGCGGCCTCGGAGATCAGCCTGGTCTGCCGGATGCCGCCGCAGCGCAGGATGTCGGGCATGACGTAATCGCATCCCCGGCAGGCGAGCATCGGTTCAAATCCATACGTCGTGTAGAGATTTTCTCCCGCGGCGATCGGGGTGGGCAGCCGCTCCCTTAGCCAGGCGTGACCCTCGTAATCGGCCGGGGCGATCGGTTCCTCGTACCAGAAGGGGTCGAAGGCCGACTGTCTGATGCCTTGCTCCAGCGCTGTCTGCCGGTCATAGATCGTGTTGATGTCGATCATCAGGCCGATCTTCGGCCCGATCGCCCGCCGGATGGCCTCGAGTCGGTCCAGATCCCGGTCGTGTTCGGCGCCGATGTGCGTCTTGACCCAGCGGAATCCCTCATCGACAAAACCCCTCGCCGTGTCGGCCATATACGCCGGTTCGTCCCAATGGAGGTCGCTGGCGTAGGCCTCGATCCAGTCCCGTTTAGCGCCGCCCAACAATTCGGAGACGGGGACCCCCTCGGCCTTGCCGCGGATGTCCCAGCAGGCAATCTCGACGCCGCTCACGGCGCAGACGGGAGACCCGCCGATTTCCCAGAAAGCGCTGCTGGTGTAAAGTTTTTGCCAGAGGGCTTCAATGTCGAACGGATCGAGCCCGACAAGCTGAGGCTTGGTGTGTCTCTCGATAATCGCCGCGACGAGGTTGTGGTTGCCCGAGGCCTCTCCGATGCCGGTGATCCCGGCGTCCGTGTCCACAAGAATGAAGGTGAAACGGCGCTGACTTCGCACGTCGCAGGAGTTGCGCTGCAGGCGGGGGAGTCGGCGGGTCAGTTGGATGGTCCGGACGTTGGTGATTTTCATGACAGGTTTAACCTCCTTACTTGACAAGATGTGGTCTGTCCATAGCTGAAGCCATTTTAAGCGTCAAGCGAAACCTGGGGTGAATGTTTTTTCTTGACAAACAAAAAGGGGTTGCTTTATCGTATCCTGTAAAACAAAATTCCACACAATGAACCTTCAGGGGCCGACCGCCGATGCACGACATCAAGGAAAGAGAAAGCAGCAAGATGCGCTCCCTGGAACGGGCGCTTCACGTCCTGGCCGTCTTGGAAGAATCGGCCGCCGCGATAGGCGTGACCGATCTCGGGCGCGCCAGCAAACTTTCCAAAGCCACGGTTCTGCGGATCGTATCGGTTCTGGAGAAATATGGATATGCCGAGAAGATACAGGGGCGCTACCGGCTTGGCGCGGCCGTGCTCCCGCTGGCCCACGCCTACGTTCTGGGAAACGAGTTGACGCGGGTTGCGCTGCCCGTTTTGCAGGAACTGGCCCAGACCACGGAGGAGACGGCGTCGCTTTTCGTTCGGTTGGGTTTCAAACGCGTTCTGGTCGAACGGATCGAGGGGCTGCGCCCCTTGCGGTTTGTCCTGCCCATCGGGGAGAGATTGCCCCTCCATGTGGGCGCGGGCAAGGTTCTGGCGGCGGCGATGCCCGAGGCGGAGCTGCACCGGATGCTTGACGAACTGGGGGAGATGCATCTCGTAAGCGGGGAGCCGCTGGCCCGTCAGGCGTTGCTTTCGGAACTCGAACGCGTCCGTCGACAGGGCTACGCCGTTTCCCCGGGGGAGCGGATGATGGGGATCGTCGCGGTGGCCGCCCCGGTGACCGACGCCGACGGGGCCACGGTGGCCGCCGTGTCGCTGGCCGGCGCCAAGGACAGGATGACGCCGGAAAAAATCGAATGGGTATCCATCGCGGTGCGCGACGCGGCCAGGATGATCTCTGAGAGGTACGGCGGCGCCCGAGGCGGTTGAAGACGGTGCATGGGGCAGACGCGCCTCTGTGCGTCGATTCGCGCGGGGATCTCTATGTGGGCGAGGTCACCTGGACGTTCGGCGTGTCGCGCTTCGGCGTGCGCGAGGACGCCCACACCTTCCAGAAGTTCGAAAGGTATTGACGGTGGGGAGGCTCAATGAAAAAGGGAGACACAAGCAGAGATATTGTCTGAAAGGGGTGTTTGCATGGAACAACCGAAGTTGGGCATCATCGGCATGGGCGAGGCGGCTTTCAACATCGCCCGGGGACTGAAAAAGGAAGGCCTGACGGCCATCACGGTCTACGACAAGTTCTGGAACATCGAGCCCCAGGCGGCCCTGATCGGGAAAAGGGCGGCGGAGGCCGGTGTCGTGATGGCGGAAAGCCTGGAAGAGATGATCCGGGCCTCGGATGTCGTCATGAGTTTGGTCAGCGCGAATCTGGCGGTTACGCTGGCGAAAGAGGCCCAGCCTTTCCTGAGGCGGGGTCAGTATTACGTTGACCTCAACGCGGCCTCCCCGATGACCGAAGAGGAGGTGGCCGCGGTTATCGAAAAGAGCGGCGCCGGTTTTGTGGATGTGGCGATCATGGGGCCTGTCCCCAATTACGGTCACAAGGTGCCCATTTTGGCCTGCGGGAAACAGGCCCAAGAATTCACCGAGACGTTCAACCGCTACGGCATGGCAATCACCTATTGCGGCGAAAAGCCGGGCAGCGCCTCGGCCGTGAAGATGTTCCGCAGCATCTTCATGAAGGGCTTTGTCATGCTCCTTCTGGAATCGGTCATTGCCGGCCATCGCTACGGGGTGGAGGACCAGGTGCTCGACTCCATCGAGGAGACCCTGACGGAAGGGTCCTCCATCAAGGCCATGATCAACGGATTGCTGGCCCGCGGCGTCATCCATTCCGAGCGCCGGGAGCATGAGATGGACGAGGTGATCGCCACGCTGGAAAGCCTGAAGATGGATTACATCATGTCCGCGGCCAGCAAATCAAAGCTGCGATGGTGTACGAACATGCATTTCCGGGAGTATTTCAATGGTGTACCGCCGAACGATCTGTACCAGATTCTGACGGCCTTCGATGAATTGAACACGAAACGGACTTGAAACAAGGAGGGATGCCGGACATGGAGAAGAAACCGACAGATCTGTTGGCGGGTTATGTGCACAAGCTGCGCTTCGAGGATCTCCCAGGGGAGGTTGTCGAATCCGCGAAACTTTTTCTTATGGATTACCTGGCCTCGGCAATGGCCGGATACAAAATCAACAAGATCTTCAACGAGGCCGTCTATTCTGTGGTAAGCGGCATGGGCGGGAAAAAGGAAAGCCGGGTTTTCTTTCAGGGAGGCAAGCTGCCGGCGCCCCATGCGGCCCTGCTCAACGCGGTCTACGGCCACGGCGCCGATATGGATGACGGAAACCGGACGGCGCAGGGCCACCCGGGCGTCGGCGTGATCCCGGCGGTGCTTGCCCTGGCCGAGGCCCACCGGCTCAGCGGCAGGGATGTCATTGTGGCGATTGTGGCCGGCTACGATCTTTTCGTCCGTCTGGCGACGGCGATCAACCCCTCCCACCTCTCCCGGGGCTTCCACACGACCGGGACGGTGGGGAACATCGCCGCCGCGGGGGCGGCGGCCAAGGCCCTCAAGCTGCCCCTCGCCAAGGTTCGCAATGCCCTGAGTCTGGCCGCCCTTCAGGCCGCCGGTCTGCTGGAGGTCGCCGAAAGCGGCCAGATGGCCAAGCCGTTCCATCCGGGCAAGGCCGCCTTCAACGCCATCCTGGCCGCCCGGCTGGCGCAGGCGGGTGCCGAGGGGCCGCGGGAGCCTCTGGAAGGGCGCAAGGGATTTTTCAAGGCCTTTGCGGACGAGGTTAACCTGGAGATTCTGCGGAAGGATCTGGGGAAGCAATTCCGGATATCGTCCTGCTACATCAAGCTCTATCCGGCCTGCCGCCATACCCACGGCGCCATCGACGCGGCCCTGGAGCTTAGGCGGCGCGCCGGCGGCGCCCCGAAGCGGGTGGAGAAGGTCAAGGTTCATGTCTATCCGGCGGCCATCAACCTTACGGGGAGCATCCGTGAGCCCAAAAACGAGGACGAAGCCAAATTCAGCTTGGTCTACACCGTCGCGACGGCCCTGACCAAGGGACATTTCAACCTCAAGGACCTGGATGTGACCGAGAGCTTCGATCGGGAAATCCGTGAGATGGCGGCCAAAATCGAGATCGTCAGCGACCCGCGGCTGGAGAACCGGGCGGCCGATATCCGGGGGGCCCGGGTGGAACTGGTGATGAAGGACAAAACGACGCAACAGGTGGAGGTTAAACTTCCCAAGGGCGATCCGGAAGTGCCGGCGACCCAAGAGGATATGGAAGGCAAGTTGCGGTTCTGTGCGGAGGATGTGTTCCCACAGGCGCGGCAGCAGGCCATTCTCAAAACGGTCGGCGAGCTTGAGCATCTGAAAGGTTTGAGCCGGTTGACGAAACTGCTTGTGCTGGAATGAACCACAACAATCCAACAAAGGAAGAAAGGAAGCCATGAAAAAAGGTCGCATCAAAGTTATGATGGGAAACGAGGCTTGCATGGAGGCGGCTCTCCTGGCGGGCTGCCGCTTCTACGCCGGTTATCCGATCACGCCGGCCACTGAAATTCTGGAAGTGATGTCCATGCGTCTCCCCCTGCTCGACGGTCTTTGTCTGCAGATGGAGGACGAAATCGCGGCCATGGTGTCGGTTGTCGCGGCCTCATGGGGAGGGGGCAAGTCGATGACCGCCACGAGCGGGCCGGGCTTTTGCCTGATGCAGGAGGCGATCGGCCTGGCCGTTGCTGTGGAAGCCCCCTGCGTCATTGTCAACGTGCAGCGGGGGGGACCCGCTTCCGGTCAGTCCACCTCGACCGCCCAGGGGGATTTCTACCAGGCGCGGTACGGTTCCAACGGGGATTACTCCCTGATCGTCCTGTGCCCGTCCACGGCCCAGGAGATGTTCGATCATACGATCAAGGCCTTCAACCTTTCGGAGCGGTTCCGGACCCCCGTCATCATCCTGTCGGATGAGGTGGTCGGCCACATCCGGGAAAAGGTGTTCATCCCCGATGCCGATCAGTTGACGTTCGTCCCGCGGAAGCGGCCCACGGTCCCGATGGAGGAATTCATCGCCTGGAAAGCGGATGCGGACGGCGTCCCACCGATGCCCGACTTCAACACGGGGTACAAAATTCCCGTCATCTCCCAGGCCAAGAGCCTGGACGGCAACCGCGGCAACGCCAAAGAGGCCGACGAGAACATCCGCCGCATCGTCTCGAAGATCGAGGACCACATGGACGAGTTCGCGGAGGTCCTCATTTATGGAGCCGAAAAGGCGGAAACCGCCTTCGTGACCTTCGGCTCCGTCTGTCGGGCGGCGCGGAGCGCTGTCGACATGGGCCGGGAAAAGGGGCTCGCCCTCCGTTCCGTGGAGGTGAAAACCGTCTGGCCGTTTCCCGACGAGCTTGTTCGCCGCGCACTGGCCGGCGCCAAGCGTATCGTAGTCGCGGAGATGAACCTCGGCATGATCAAAAGGGAGATTGAAAGGGTCGTTCGGCAGCCGGAGATCAAGATTGAACTGTTCTCGAAGATCGGGGGCATTTACCCGCAACCGCAGGAATTTCTGCGGTTCCTGGAGGAGAAACGATGAATCCACTTGGAGAAAAATACCTCAGGAAGTCTTTCCTGCCCTTTCTGTTTTGCCCCGGCTGCGGCGACGGGATGATCGTCCAGTCCTTTCTGCAAGCCGTGGATGACCTCGGCGTCGCCGACGACCTGGCGATGGCGGCCGGCATCGGCTGCAGCGCCTGGATCCCGGTCTATATGCACTTTGATGTCTTCAAGGGGCTCCATGGCCGCGCCATCCCCGCCGCCATCGGCCTGAAGGCCTCCCGGCCCTCCCGCAAGGTCGTCGTCTTCACGGGAGACGGCGACGGCCTGGCCATCGGCGGGCTCCATCTGATCCACGCCGCGCGACGGAACATCGACATGACCGTCGTCATCGTCAACAATCAGATCTATGCAATGACCGGCGGGCAGGTGGCGCCCAGCACCGGGGTGGGATCGAGGACCCAGACCACGCCCTACGGAAATCTCGAGAAGCCGCTGGACGGCTGCAAGATCGCCATCGCGTCCGGCGCCACCATGGTCAGCCGCTGGTCCACGGCCCATACCCGGCAGCTCACCCGGACCTTCAAGAAGGCACTCAACCACAAAGGCTTTTCCTTTGTAGAGGTCCTCTCCCAGTGTCCGGTGCAGACCGGGAGGTACATCCTGGGGTCCGGCTCTCCCCAGTTCAACCTGCAGTGGCTGAAGGACAACTGCGTGGCGGTCAAGGACCCCTCCCAGTGGGGGGAGATCGAGGCTCAGGGGAAGATTCCGGTGGGGGATATCCTGCAGATCGAGAAGCCCGAGTTCATGGAGGAGGTCCAGCGGATGAACCAGAAAGTGAAAGAAGAGGCGCAAGCCAAAGGAGGCGATCGTTGAAAGGCGCAGAGAGAATCGAGATCGACCGTAGGTACTGCAAGGGCTGTCTGCTCTGCCAGTACGTCTGCGAGTTCGACGTGTTTGAGCCGGGGCAGGAGAGGAGCGCTCTCGACTACCTCATGCCCCGGGTGGCAAAAATCGAAAACTGCCGGGTTTGTGGACTCTGTGAAACCCACTGCCCGGATATGGTTCTGACAGTGGTTGCCAACACGGAGGGGAAGGAGAACCCATGAGGAAAGAAATCATCTTTACAGGATTTGGCGGGCAGGGCATCATCCTCATGGGCGTGATCATGGCCCGGATGATGGAGCATTTCCCTGATCTGCATGTGGCCCAGGCCCAATCCTACGGACCGGCCTCGCGCGGCGGGGCCTGCCGCACCGACGTGGTTATTTCGGACCAGCAGATCAACTACCCCAAGAGTTCGCGCCCGGACCTGATGGTCTTCATGTCCGAGGAGGCGCTCAAAAGGCATCTCCCGGAAGGGGATCCGACCAGAACGCTGATCGTTTACGACAACACCATGATCGGGTCGATTCCTCCCCCGTTCACGAAGACCTTTGCGGTTCCGGCCACCCGGGTCGCCGAGGAGGAGTTGAAAAACAGGATTGTGGCCAACATCTTCATGCTGGGGGCCGTGATCGAGCTGATGGTTCCAGACAGCTTCGACATCCTGAAGGAGGTTGTCCGGAAAAGCATTCCGCAGAAGAGCGAGGCGCTCAATATGAAGGCCCTGGAAGCGGGTCACGACTATTACCTGGCGAACAAGCCCTGAAAAGATCCATCGTCCCCCTTTCAGCGGCGGGGTTCCGTCGACCGGTGCATGATCGGCCGGCGGAACCCCGCCGGGACGGGTTGGGGCTGTTATGAATGGGGACGGGTGGCTGCTTTTTTTCATGAATGGAGGAGGTCTGCAAGAGATGGCGCAACAGGAAAAGCTTTACCCAGCGAAGACCGTAGAGCGGTTTTGCCTGGATGTTCTGAGCAAGGCGGGTCTGTCCGCGGAGTTTTCTGCCATTGTCGCCGAGTCCCTTCTATGCGCGGAGTTGCGCGGGATCTACTCGCACGGGGTGGTCAGGCTTGAAACCTACATCCAGCGGATTGAAGCCGGGGTGATGAAGATCCAGGCGCCCGTCACGGCCGAAATGGACGGTCAGGCGGTCGCCCTTCTCAACGCCAACAACACCTTCGGCCAGATCGCCGGGCACCGGGCCATGACGCTGGCCATCGACAAGGCGAAGCAGTACGGCGCCGGCGTGGTGGCCGTCAAGAACTCCAACCACTTCGGGATCGCGGCCTACTATGCGATGATGGCTCTCAAGGAGGACATGGTGGGATGCGTGTTGACCAACTCCTCCCCGGCGATGGCCGTATATGGGACCAAGACACCCTTGATTGGCACGAACCCCCTGGCCATTGCCATCCCGGCCGGGGACCAAGACCCGATCGTGCTGGACATGTCCACCTCCGTCGTCGCCCGCGGCAAGATCCGCTATGCCTCGCTGACGGGGCATCCCATTCCCCCGGGCTGGGCAAGGGACAGGGACGGAAAACCCACGCAGGACGCCAAGGAGGCCCTCAACGGCAGCCTGGAGCCGGTCGGCGGGGTGAAGGGCTCCGCCCTTTCCCTCATCATCGATCTGGTCTGCGGGGTTCTTACAGACACCGTCCTGACCGGCGGCGTCAAGAACATCACCGACACGAGCGGACCGGCCAACACCGGACATTTTTTCTCCGCCCTGAACGTCTCGCGGTTCATCGATCCGCAGCGCTTCAAGGCCCATATCGATCAGGTGATCCGGAACATCAAGGGCCTCCCCGCGACCGACGGGGGAGCGATCTTCATGCCGGGAGAAATCGAATACAACCACAGCAGGGAACGTATGGAGGAGGGGATTCCCCTCGATGACGAGGTGGTCGGTTCATTGAACAAGGTCGCGGCCCGTTACGGGGCTTTGCCATTGACGAGTTGCGGATCCTGATGAACAAGACCGGTTGACGCGCATCGGTCCCGGCGCAAGGCGGGAGGGCGCGGCGAAGCGACGGTCGGTCAGCAGGGATTTCCAACTTCACTAAAGGAGAGTCGCCATGGATTTTGGATTGTCGGAAGAATTGGTCATGTTGCGGGAGATGGTGCGGGGCTTTGCTGCCGAGAAGATCGCGCCGTACGCGGACGAGTGGGATGCGAACCACTATTTTCCATATGAGGAAGTGGTGAAGCCGATGGGAGAGCTGGGGCTGTTCGGAACGGTGATTCCGGAGGAGTACGGCGGCAACAACATGGGCTGGCTGGCGGCGGCGATCATCACCGAGGAGATCGCCCGCGCCTCGAGTTCGCTGCGCGTCCAGGTGAACATGCAGGAGATCGGTTGCGCCTACACGATCTACCGGTACGGGTCGGATGAGCAGAAGAAGAAGTACATCGCGAAGCTTGTGAATGCCGAGATCCTGGGGGCCTTTGCGATCACGGAGCCGCAGGCCGGCTCGGATGTGATGGCGATCAAGTCCATGGCGGTGGACAAGGGGGACCACTGGCTGCTCAACGGGACGAAGACCTGGATATCGAACGCGACGGTGGGGGGGATCAACATCTACTACGCCTATACGGAGAAGGAGGGAGGGGGAAAGAGCCTCTCGGCCTTCATCCTGGAGCTGGACAAGTTCAACGGGATCACCGTGACCGATCTGGACAAGATGGGGTCGCGCTCGTCGCCGACGGGGGAGATCATCCTGGAGGATACCCGGGTGCCGAAGGAGAACATCCTGGGGAAGCCAGGAGACGGGACGAAGATCGTCTTCGGATCTCTTGCCCAGACGAGGCTCTCAGCGGCGGCCGGCGGGGTAGGTCTGGCCCAGGACTGTCTGGATGCGGCGACAAAGTATGCCATGGAGCGCCAGCAGTTCGGTCAGCCGATCGGCCATTTTCAGATGAACCAGGACCTGATCGCCCAGATGGTGTGCGAGATCGAGGCGGTGCGACTGATGGTCTACAAGGCGGCCTGGCAGAAGGACCAGGGGAATCTGACCAACAACCTGGAGGTGGCCC
>JAHJXP010000031.1 GCA_018827585.1 Pseudomonadota bacterium
AGATGAATTTACATCTCCACGACGGACCATCGTCGAGACGACCAAATCAACGACACTGCGTTCCAACGGAAAGCAGGCATACCATTCCAATTGGACGCCATTGTGGCGAGGCGATGGCGAAGAGGAGATCTCAGCAACATTCCTGACATGACCCTCCAGACAGGAGCGAAGGCATGGCCAGATCGAAACGAACAAGCCCCGACAGAAACACCGAGATCTACAAGCACCCCGAAGCGGACAGCCCCATGCGGCCCGACGTGGGGACCCAGGCCCAGTTCCGGAAAAAGAAGCCGCCGACGACCTATCGCTACGACTCTTCCCTCTCCCCCGCCCTGGACTGGGACGGCGGGAACATTGCACGGGAAGCCGGAGAAGCCTTTATCAGGCAAATCATTGATGCGGAAAACCTCGAGGAGGCAAAGACCGCAGCGGAACGACTCAAGGCCATGAGCCGGCCCTTTCTCAACTGGACGGGCAAAGCGGAACGCCTCTCCTTCGACTGCCCTACCCTGCCCCTCTTCGTTCACGAGCGCCTCTCCACGATGGCCATCATAGAGACCCTCCAGGCCCATAGGCGGGACAAGCAGGTCGATATGTTCGACCTCTTCGGCGATCCCCGTCACTCCGTCGCCGACCAGATTCTCAAGGCCTACGAGCACCGGGACAAATGGGTCAACCGGATGATTCTGGGCGACTCCCTCGTCGTGATGAACTCCCTCCTCCAGTACGAGGGGTTGGGCGGGCAGGTCCAGATGCTATTCGCCGATTTCCCTTACGGCGTCAAATTCGGCTCCAATTTCCAGCCCTTCGTCCGCAAGCGCGACGTGAAGCACAACGAGGACGAGGACATGACCCGCGAGCCGGAGATGGTGAAGGCCTACCGCGACACCTGGGAGCTCGGCCTCCACTCCTACCTGACCTACCTCCGGGACCGGTTGTTGCTGTGCCGGGACCTCATCCACTCCACTGGGTCCATCTTCGTCCAGATCAGCGATGAAAACCTCCACCACGTTCGGGAGATCATGGACGAGGTCTTCGGGGCGGAGAATTTCTGTGGTTTGATCAGCTTTCAAAAAACGGGAGGAATGGAAGGAAGTCTTTTACCACCAACCGTTGACTATCTTATTTGGTACGCTAGGGCTAAGGAGAATATAAAATATAGGCAGATATACGTTGATCGCACAGTCGGTGATACGTCATTGGATCGATATGACATGATAATGGCGCCTGACGGACTCGTTAGGAGAGTAACAAAAGAAGAGATGGAAAATGGTATTCTGCCTGAAGGATGCAGGAGATATCAACTGGCACCCCTTTATTCCGAAGGTGCTTCGCAGGATATAAAAGAGTTTGTTTTTCAAGGTAAAAAGTATTTTCCAAGAGCTGATACTCATTGGAAAACAACTTTACAAGGGCTTCTTCGCTTGACTGAAGCAGGACGAATAGAAACTATGGGGTCAGTCATTCGCTACAGACGTTTCGTTGATGATTTCCCAGTTATCCCAATAACGGATAGATGGGAATCAACACAAATTGGAACTCAAAGAATGTATGTTGTTCAGACGTCACCTCTTGTCATACAGCGCTGCCTCCTGATGACTTCCGATCCGGGCGACCTGGTCCTCGACATCACCGGCGGGAGCGGGACAACGGCCTATGTGGCGGAGCAGTGGGGCAGGCGCTGGATCTCCGTCGATGTCAGTCGGGTCCCCGTCGCCCTGGCCAAGCAACGGTTGCTGACGGCTACCTTTCCCTATTACCGGCTCAAGGATGAGAAGCGGGGACCCGCCGGGGGCTTCGTCTATGAACGGCGACAGAACAAGAAGGGTGAAGAGGTCGGCGGCATCGTCCCCCACGTGACGCTCAAGAGCATCGCCAACAATGAGCCCCCCGAAGAAGTCGTCCTCGTGGACCGGCCGGAGGTGGAAACCAGGATCACCCGCATCACGGGTCCCTTCACCCTCGAAGCGACGATCCCCACCCCCGTGGAGATGGAAACGGACGGCTTGGATATCGATGCGGCGGCCCATTCCGGTGCGTCCTCCACCGTGCAGGAATCGGAGGGCGCCTTCGTGGACCGGATGCTGGAGGTCCTCCGAAAATCGCCGGTCCTGCATCTGGGCGGCGGTCGGACCGTCATCCTGAAAAATGTTCGGCCTCCAGCCAAGACGCTGTCGCTCTCCGCCGAGGCCCTCGTGGACGCCGCAGCGACCGGCCGGACGCCATCATTGGCCGACGTCATCCAGGAGGCGGAAGAAAAGAGTGGAACAACCCTGCCCCTGTCGCAGCAAGCCGTCGCCCTGGTCTTCGGCCCGGAGAACGGGGCGGTGAGC
>JAHJXP010000225.1 GCA_018827585.1 Pseudomonadota bacterium
CAGCACGGACCGAACAAGGTGCTGCGGAAACTGGGGACATCCAATCTCATCGTGCCTTTGAATAACCAGGGGATCCTGCCGACCCGCAATTTCCGCACCGGCTACTTCGAGGGGGCGGAAAAGATCAGCGGCGAACGGATGGCCGAGACGATCCTCAAAGGCGAGGAAGGCTGCTATGCCTGCGCGGTCCGCTGCAAGCGGGCGGTGGAAGTCCCTTCCGGCCCCTATGCAACCTCCAGCAATTACGGCGGACCGGAGTACGAGACGCTCAGTTCCCTGGGCTCGCTCCTTTGCATCGACGACCTGGCAGCCATCTCCAAGGGAAACGAGATGTGCAACCGTTACACGCTGGACACCATCTCCACCGGCGCGGTGATCGCCTTTGCGATGGAGTGCTACGAGAACGGCATCCTCGTCCAGACCGACACGGAGGGGATCGATTTCACGTTCGGCAACCCTGAGGCGATGCTGAAGGGCATCGAGTGGATCGCCTTCCGCAAGCCGGGGCTGGGGGATCTTCTGGCGGACGGCGTCAAGGCGGCGGCAGCCAGGATCGGCAGGGGCGCGGAGAAGTTCGCCCTCCACATCAAAGGGCAGGAACTGCCCATGCACGATCCGCGCGGGAAGACCGGCCAGGGGCTGAGCTTCGCCGTTTCGCCGACGGGCGCGGACCACGTGAGGGCCCCCCACGACACCCCCTTTCAGGCGCCCGGACCCATGCTGGGAAAAATCGCCCCGCTCGGCCTCCTGGAGCCGGTCGACGGTCGGGAGATGGGGGCGCGCAAGGCCCGCAACTTCACCTACCTCCACTTCATCTGGTCGCTCTACGAATCCCTGGGGGTGTGCAACTTCGTGGCCGGCCCGGTATGGGCGCTGACCCTGACCAAACTCGTGGAGGTGGTCCAGGCGGTGACGGGCTGGGAGACGAGTCTGTGGGAGCTGATGAAGGTTGGCGAGCGGACCGTGACCATGGCCCGGGTTTTCAACCTGCGCGAAGGGTTCGGGCGCCGGGACGACACCCTTCCGGACCGTCTCTTTGAACCCCTGGAGAGCGGCGCGCTCCAGGGCAAGGGGCTTGATCGCCGGGAGTTTGAAGACCTCCTGACCCTGTATTACGAGGCGATGGGCTGGGACCCCGCCGACGGCGTGCCGACGCGGGGGAAGCTCGCCGAGCTCAACCTGTTCTGGCTCGACGAGTTCCTCAAAGATAAAAGATAAAGTTTACGCTCTCGCAAAAAGTCCAAAATTTCCTCCCCCTTGATGGGGGAGGGTTAGGGTGGGGGTGAAATTTCACTTTCTGAGAGAACATCAAAGTTGATCGGCTGATCATCATCAAATACGACGATGAGGAGGGATGTGCGATGGCAGAGGAAACCAGGAAGAAGGCTCACGAGGAAAAACCCCTGGAGAAGTTTACGGTAAAGGAATTGCGGGCGATCGCCATGGAGATCCCGCATTCGACGGCGGTAAGCGACATGAAGAAGGCAGAACTCGTTGCCTTCATCAAGGAAGCAAGGGGGATCAAGGATAAAGCGCCCGTCGGGGAAAAAAGGCATGTCGCCAGGCTCAAGCTGACCAAAGCCGAGCTCAAGGCCAAAATCCGTGAACTGAAGGGAGCGAGGCTGCAGGCGCTCGAGGCGCGGGACGGTAAAACGGCCAAAGACGTGCGGCGCCGCATCAGCCGGCTGAAAAAGAAATCGCGGAGCGCCGCCGGGACATGAACTTCCGCCGTCAGAGACGGGCGAGCATCTTCCACCGTATAAGGAGGTGCCGGACGGCCAGGATCGGGTGCCGGTAAATCACCAGAACCCCCTCTCCATGCAATTGCCGATAAATTCGAGGGAGCGCCTGCTCTTTGCCGTCAGGGTTTCATACAGTTTCTTCCCCACATCCGGGTAAAGCGGGGTCTTGGGCAGTTTTTCCACGGGGACCCAGGCGATGTCGAGGGAGTGGGTGCTGTCCGGTCTTATCTTGGGAATCCCGTGGATTTCGAGGGCGTCGAATATGACATGAAGGGTCTGGGGATGCCTCTTGGTGGCCGGCGCTTCGCCGATCATGATGATGTCCCCGACTTCGAGCTTGACGCCGAGCTCGCCCCGCCATTCGGAAAAAATAGCCTCCTGCAGGGGGACATCCTTGTCGACGCCGCCGCCCGGCAGGGCAAAGACCTCCTTGCCGCCGTAGATGTACTTCATGCAGAGGATTTCCCTTTCCCTTTCGAATACCGCCGACACTCTGATACGCATGGCGCCTCCTTTCTGAAGCCGTCGTCATTGAACAAACCGGTCTTTTTCAGGGAACGGTTCATGACGGGATGCCGTCATGAACGACTCGCCGTTGTTCCATTTTACCACATTTGCAAGGCGGAGGTCCGTGATTTTTAACAGCCGCCTATTGTATTGAGACCTGGTTTATTTTCCCTCCCGGTGCAGGGGGGTAGTGTGGTAAGGATGGCAAAACAACCGCCGGAAAAAAATACGTAGCGAGGATGAGTGATGACATGAAGGCGCTTTTGATCTCCGCCAATACCGAAAGAATCAACCTCGT
This sequence comes from Pseudomonadota bacterium, assembly GCA_018827585.1. Classification (GTDB taxonomy): domain Bacteria; phylum Desulfobacterota; class Syntrophia; order Syntrophales; family UBA5619; genus JAKAFS01. Next base: position 2,548 of record JAHJXP010000225.1, read on the forward strand.
TCCCCTCCCGCTTGGCATGAGCTACGTGGCCGCGGCGACGCGAAGTGCAGGCCACGACGTCCGGGTCCTGGACCTGATGACGGAGGGCGATACGGAGGCGCGCATCCGGGAAGCCGCCGTCTCTTTCGCCCCCGGCGTGATTGGGATCTCCGTCCGGAACATCGACGACCAGATAAGGGACGGCCGGTTCCTGCTCGACGGGGTCAGGAAAGTCGTCCGGAGTTGCCGCAGCCTCTCCGACGCCCCCATTGTCCTGGGGGGAGCGGGCTACAGCATCTTTCCGGAGCATGTCCTGGCCTATCTGGAAGCAGACATGGGGATCCGGGGGGAGGGAGAGGTCGCCTTTCCTATCCTGCTCGACCGGCTTGCGCGAAAGGCGGACCTCTCGGAAACGCCCGGCCTGTACATCCGGGGTCGAGGCCTGCAGGGCGTGAGGCGTTTTGCGGAGGCGCTGGATTCATTGCCCGTCTCCGCGGCGCATGAATTCCTGGCGCCCCCCAGCCCGGATCTGCTGTTGCCATTCCAGACCCGGCGGGGCTGCCCGCTGGATTGCAGCTACTGTTCGACGGCGACCATCGAAGGACGCATGATCCGGCGCAGATCCCCGGAGGCGGCCGTCGCGGAACTGGCCCGCTGCGTCGCGGCCGGGTTCCGGCGGATCCATTTTGTGGACAACACCTTCAACCTCCCCCTCGGATACGCGAAGGAGCTCTGCCGGCGCATCATCGCCCGCCGCCTGGAGTTCTCCTGGCAATGCATCATCTACCCCGGACGGATTGACGAGCAGCTCGCCAAGCTCATGGTCGACGCGGGATGCAAGGAGATCAGCGTCGGATTCGAAAGCGGCTGCGCGCGGATTCTACGCGCAATGAACAAGAGGTTCAGCATCGAGGAGATCCGGCAGACGGTGGAGCTCTTTGCGCGATACGGCATCCGGCAAATGGGGTTTCTCCTGCTGGGCGGCCCCGGCGAAACACGGGAGTCGGTCCTGGAGAGCCTGACCTTTGCCGATTCGCTCCCCCTGGATCAGTTGAAAGTCTCTATGGGCGTCCGCATCTATCCGGACACGGCGCTGGCCCGACAGGCCCTCTCCGAGGGGATGATTTTGCCGGACGACGACCTTCTCCACCCAAAATTCTATCTCGCCGAGAGGCTCGAAGAGTGGCTGCCGGAAATTGTGAAGGCCTGGATGGCGGACCGGCCCCATTGGATGACCTGATCGCCGGGCCATTATTTGGCGAAGACCGGCCCTGGCCAGGATCCTGCGGGCAAAAGGAGGCCGCTACGGCCTGGCGAACGCCTGCGTGGGCGGCGGCCAGGGAGTGGCCGTGGTCATCGAGCGTGAACCGTGACGGCTTCGTAGAAAGTCCCTAAATCTGTCACTCCGGTGTAAACCGGGGTCCAGAACTACCTGAATACACTGGATTCCGTGTCAAGCACTAAATGACAAAACAGGGCAAAATCAACTTTTTACGAGAGTGTCCTGTTTCAGCGGGTAATCATCTTGTTCGGCAACCAAAGGGTCAACTCCGGCCAGATCGAGCAAATTACTATACCTAACAGAAGGACCAGCACAAAAGGGACGGAGCCGGCGAGCACCCTGCCGAGGGGCACATCGGGGGCGATCCCCTGGACGATATAGAGATTCAGACCCACCGGCGGTGTGATCAATCCCACCTCCATGTTGATCGTCATGATAACCCCAAACCAGATGGGGTCGAATCCGTACTTGACAAGCACAGGGTACAGGATGGGCGCCAAAATCAGGATGATCGCCACGGGGGGCATGAAGCATCCCAGAACCAGCAGGAAGAGGTTGATCATGATCATGAGCGGCCACTTGGAGAGATCCGCGCCGACAATGGCGTTGATGATCGACTGGGTGATGTAGAGCTTGGTCATGACGGCCCCGAAGAGGAAAGAGGCGGCGATGATCATCAGGATCATGGTGCTTTCCTTGATGGTCATATGGAGGATTTTTCCGTAATTCTTGAACCCGATTCTATAGATGGCCATGACCAGAAAGAGGGCCGCCACCGAACCCACACCGGCCGCCTCACTCGGAGTGGCCCAGCCGCCGTAAAGGCTGCCCATGATAATGACAATCAGGAAGATGAACGGCACAACCCGGCTGATGGCCGACACCTTTTCCTTCCAGGAATATGTGACGGATTCGAAGAATTCGGCGCCTGCGCCCCCGGCAACGCCCGGATTTATTCGGTTGCAGACCATCTTGCGCTTGGCCCACTGGGAATACAAGACTACCCAGACGCACATCATGACGGTGATCACGATCCCGGGGATGACCCCGGCCAGGAAAAGCTTGCCGATGGAGGTCTGGGTGGCAATGCCGTAGATGATCATGGTGACGCTGGGCGGAATGAGAATGCCCAGGGTCCCGCCGGCCACGATGCAACCGGTGGCCAGGGAATCCGGGTATCCCCGTTTGCGCATCTCCGGGATGCCCATGGTGCCGATGGCGGCGGCCGTGGCCGGGCTGGACCCGCAGAGGGCCGAAAAGATGGCGCAGGAAACGATGTTGCTTATGGCGAGCCCCCCGGGAAGGCGGTTGAGCCAGCGGTGCAGCCCTTCGTAAAGATCTTCCCCCGACTTGGTATTGGCGATGATGGACCCCATAAGGATGAACAGCGGGATGGCCAAAAGGCCGAAGTCATTGAGCCCGTCGAACATCGTGTGGGCGATGAGGTCGAATTGATGGATGTCCATGAACAGAAGGATGAAAAGCACTGAGGGTACGCCCAGCGCAAAGGCAATGGGCATCCCGCTTAAAAGGAAAACGAGGGAAACCAGGCCGACGATGATTCCCAGAATGTTAGGATCCATGGCTCTTCCCTCCTCTCCCCTCGATTATTTCGGAAATCAAAATAACATACTGGAGGGATAAGAGGGTCATGCCCAGGGGGAGAAAAAAATAGGGGATGGTAAGAGGCGGGCCCCACAAGGATTCCGAATACCATCCCTTGGCGGTGGCCTCCCACCACATACCCCAGCCTTTCCAGGCTACAAGCAGGCAGAAAACAAGGGAGATCATCGAGGTGACCAGAGAGAGCTTTTCTGTAAATTTCTTGGGCAAAAGCCTGGTTATCAGATCGATATTGATGTGGGCGCCGTCTTTCAGGCCGTACGCCGCTCCCAGGTAAGTGGCCATAACGGTCAGATAAACGGATGTTTCGATTTCCCAGATGGTGGGTATTCTCAGGACGTACCGGACAATCACCTCGTAAGTGAGGATGAAGGCGGAAAGCAAAATGGCCAGACTGCTTACATAATACAGAGTGCGGTTGAGATTTTCGATCTTCTGCATCACCCAACGGAGAAATTTCATCGCCATAAAGACTCCTTTATCAATTGACAAGGGGAGCGCCCGGCTCCCCCTGCCAATCGGATTGTGGGTTACGATCGTCTGCCGCTATTATTTTACCTCCAGCGCCTTTTCAAGGAGTTCCTTCCCGCCTTTCACCTTTTCGCTGTATTCCTTCCAGGCGGTATTCTTGGCTGTTTCCGCCCAGACCTTGAAGTCGTCCGGGGTCATGTCATGGACGATTACGCCTTTGGACTTGAACAGGTTCGTCACCTCGGTATCGTCTCTTATGGCCTCTTCCAGGGCAAACTTCTCGAGTTCTTTGCCGACTTCCACTACGATCTTCTGCTGTTCCGGAGACAGTTTCTTCCACGTGACCATGCTCATCGCCAGCGGTTCGAACATATACCAGGTCGTAGTGACGCGCGGGGAAGTGTAGTACTTCACCTGCTCATAGAGGCGGAAGGATTCAAAGGAAGAAGAAGAGGTCATGCAGGCGTCCAGAACCCCGGTCTGCAGGGCGAAATAGATCTCGCTGGAAGGCATGCTGGAGATGCCGGCCCCGGAATCATGGAGCATCCTCTCGAACATCTTCCCTGCGGCCCGGATTTTCACCCCTCGCATATCCTCCGGCTTGATCAGGGGTTTGGTCTTGCCGGCCATACCGCCGCCGCACCAGGCCCAGGTGATGATCTTCATCCCGTTGTCTTCGCAAAGCTTTTCAATTTCCTTGCCGATGGGCGCATCTTTCCAGCGCATGGCCTGGTGATGATCCTTGACGATGCAGGGCATGAGGGTGATGGAGAGCTGGGGAATCTTCCCGGCGGCGTAATCGAGGGGATAAACGGACATGTCGAGCGCGCCCTTTAGCATGGCGTCATACTGCGGCACCGGCTTGAAAAGGGCGGAAGCGGGATAAATCTCGAATTTGAGGGCACCCCCGGTCTTTTCCTCCACTTTCTTCGCAAACAGGCGGCAAAGCCTGTCCCGGAAATCGCCTTTGTCGATGGTCCCCCCCGGCCATTGATGGGAGATCTTGATGGTCGTCGGGGGTCCGACAGGCTTGACCTGGGCATAGATCTGCGACCAGCCAAAAAAAAGACACAGGAAAAAAACCGCGACAACCAATCTTGTTTTTCGATCGTTCATTTTCTTTCCCCCCTTTTTTGAAATTTTGTCGGTGTATAGTTCTTGAAATGGGATTCGTTCTTTGGAGCGGCTCTGCGCTCCGGCGCCTGACCGGATCCCTGTTCCGGATACATTGGATTGAGGGCTTTGAGAGCTTTTTACGAGATGATCGCCCGCAAGCGTATCTATATTTTAACCGTTCTCACTATACTGTCAAGGATATTTTTTGCCTTTTTAAAATCAAGGATTACAAGATGGTGCAAGCCATCCCTGACTCCCGCGACCGATTTGCCTGACGATTTTCGGTGCGAAGACAAGGATGCGGTTCCCTGGAAAGTTAAAAGAGGTCCTGTGATTTTTCGCGATTTGTTGGGCTGAAAAGAAAGGCGCACTGGCGCCGCCCCCGCCCGCACCGGATACCGGATGCGGACGGGGAAGCGGCCCCGCAGGGGGAGAATCGGTCTGTTGTCAGCTTTTCCGGCTGGTCTTGGTTGTAAAAAGGGAGATGCTCTGCTTGATCTTCTTGCTTTTGCACTTCGGACAGGAAACACTAGTCTTACCATGCTCGGTGATGCTCAAGATCAGCGAAAATTTTTTATTGCAGTCCCGGCATTCATACTCGTAAGTGGGCATGTCCTTACCTCCTTTCCCTCGTCATTGGGTTACCGGTGAAAACGATAAAAGGTTTTGTGTTATCTTAATAGATTGGGATATATTGTCAAGGGAGGATTTTGGGATTATACTTGCACTGGCCGGACCTATGCTCATCAATCCCCATGAGGGAGGAGCAAGGGATGAATTGGATAAAACAAACAATTCAAGATTATGGAGGAGTATCCCATGCCCGAAGCGGACGTCTCAAAGATCGAAAAATGTTATCATGCCGATGTCCCCCAGAAGAGCGAGGCCTTTTTCTTGAAAGGATCGAATTCTTACGACTGGGGAATGAAGAACCGCCTCGCCCGCATCTTTGACTCGACCTCCGGCAGGACCGTGATGCTGGCCTTCGACCACGGATATTTCCAGGGTCCCACGACCGGCCTGGAGCGACCGGATATCACCATCCTGCCGCTGGCGCCCTACGCCGACGCGCTCATGCTGACGCGCGGGATTCTGCGGTCGGTGATCCCCCCCTCGCTCAACCGCGCCACGGTGCTGCGCGCCAGCGGCGGGCCGAGCGTCCTGAAGGAACTGTCCAATGAGCACATCGCCATGGCCATGGACGATGCGGTTCGCCTGAACGCATGCGCCGTGGCGACGCAGGTGTTCATCGGCGGTGAATTCGAGACGCAGTCGGTGATCAACCTGACGAACCTGATCGACAGGGGCAACCGGGTCGGCATCCCGGTCCTGGGCGTGACGGCGGTCGGAAAGGAACTGGTCCGCGACGCCAAGTACATCGGGCTTGCCGTGCGCATCTGCGCCGAGCTCGGCGCCGCGTTCGTCAAGACCTATTTCGTGCCCGGGTTCGAGACCGTCACCGCCGCCTGCCCCGTTCCCGTCGTCATCGCCGGCGGCAAGAAACTGCCCGAACTGGAGGCGCTGCAGATGGCCTACGAGGCGATCAACCAGGGCGCGGCGGGCGTGGACATGGGGAGGAACATATTCCAGTCCGAGGCGCCCCTCGCCATGATCCGGGCCGTCCGCGCGGTCGTCCATGAAAACATGAAACCCGAACAGGCGTACGAGCAGTTCCTCGATCTGAAGCGCCAAGAGGCTGGCGGGACGGGCGTTTGAAAAGCGGATCCCTTTTAAAAAAAAAAGCAGCGGCCATGAAAAACGACTGGATTGAAGCGGAAGCGGCCGATTTCATAAAGACCCACGGCGCCGAATGGGGAAGCGGGCTTGCGCTTCTGGCGTATGCGACGCGCCTCGTGGGGCGCCGGCAGGAACTGGCCCTGCACGGCGGCGGAAACACATCGCTCAAGGGCACGGTCAGAACGCTCGCCGGCGACGATTGCGCCGCGCTCTTCGTCAAGGCCTCCGGCGCGGACATGGAAACGATCACCCCCGCGGGATTTGTCTGTCTCGACCACGCCTATCTCAAGAAACTGCGTAAAATCTCCGCCCTCACGGACGAAATGATGGCCGGCGAGTTCCGGACGCGCCTGCTCAGACCCTCCGCCGCCCTGCCGTCGATCGAGACGCTGCTGCACGCCTTCCTTGCCAGCCCGGCCGTTGTGCACACGCATCCGGAGGCGATCCTGACGCTTGCCAATCGGACCGGAGGGGAAGAAACGATCCTCGCCGCACTGGGCAAGGATTGCGGGATCGTGCCGTATGTCAATGCAGGCCTGGCCCTCGGCCGCGCGGTTGCCGGGGAGATGGACCGGAAAAAGGATCTCCGGGCGATCGTCGTGCTGCATCACGGCCTGATCGCCTGGGGGGCGACTCCGAAAGAGGCCTACGACGTTACGATCGAAATGGTCGGCAGGGCCGAAGAGTTCATCGGCAAGTCCCGGCGACCGATCTTCTCCGTGGGAACGGCGGCGGCCGTGGAAACGGCGCAAAAGCGCTACGCGAAAATCGCGCCGCTGCTCCGGGGCCTGCTTTCGCCCGCCTCCGGCGATCCGGACAACCCGTACGAAAAAATGCTCCTCGCCCCTCTCATCTCCGCGGAGACGCTCGCCCTTCTCGACTCTCCCCAGGCCGGGGACCTTGCCCGCACATCGCCGCTGACGCCGGATTATCTGGTGCGGACAAAGGCATATCCGCTGTTTGTGGAAAAACCGGATTACGACGACATGGACGCACTCCGCCGGCAGCTTGCCGGGGAGATGGAATCGTTCCGCGCCCGCTATGACGCCTACATAAAAAGACACGCGCCGCGGCTCCCGGAATTCGACGCGGCCGGCGCCGACCTGCTGCCGAGGGTAGTCCTGATGCCCGGTCTGGGCGCCGTGTGCGCGGGGCCGGACCTGGCAATGGCGAGGATCGCCCGCGACATCACTCAGCAGGCGCTTGCCGTCAAAAGGGCGATCTACGAAACGGATGGAACCTATCTCGGCCTGGCGGAAGAGCATCTGTTCGACATGGAATTCAGGGCGCTGCAGCGGGCGAAGGTCGGCGGCGGATCTCCTCTGCCGCTGCGGGGAAGCGCAGCGATAGTCACGGGAGCGGCCGGCGCGATCGGGTCGGGAATCTGCGAGGAACTGCTCCGGCAGGGCTGCGCCGTCGCCGCGACGGATCTTGCCGGCGACCCTCTTGACGTCATGGCGATCGCCCTGAAGGACCGGTACGGGGACCGGGCGCTCGCCGTGCCGCTCGATGTGACCGACGGCGCAGCGGTGGCGGCGGCGTTTGAAGAAACGATCGCCGCCTTCGGTGGCATCGACATCGTCGTTGTCAACGCCGGCCTGGCGCATGTTGCGTCACTGGCGGAGATGGACCTCGATGCGTTCAGAAAACTGGAGCGCGTCAATGTCGAGGGGACCCTTCTGCTGCTTGCCCGGGCGGAGAAGCTCTTCCGGCTGCAAAACACAGGCGGCGACGTCGTCTTCGTTTCGACGAAGAATGTGTTTGCGCCCGGGGCAAAATTCGGCGCTTACAGCGCGACCAAGGCCGCGGCCCACCAGTTGTGCCGCATCGCCAGCCTCGAATTTGCAGAGTTGGGCGTGCGCGTGAACATGGTCGCACCCGACGCCGTGTTTTCGCACGGGGAGAAGAAATCGGGACTCTGGGCGCAGGTCGGCCCGGACCGCATGAAGGCCCGCGGCCTTGACGAAAAGGGCCTGGAAGAGTATTACCGCCAGAGGAATCTGCTCAAGGCGCAGATCAGAGCGGAACATGTCGCCCGGGCGGTGCTGTTCTTCGTCACTCGCCAGACGCCGACGACCGGCGCGACCATTCCCGTGGACGGCGGCCTGCCGGATGCGACCCCCCGATAAAGAACGCGGGCAAGCGCCGCCTTTGCATAGTCATAAGGTCTCGCAGTATCGCGGAGGGAAAATGAAGAAACTCAATGCCGAATACGTTCAACGCGTCAATCAACTGGTCAATAGTTGCCCCTATTTCGAGCTCCTGTCGATGAAGCTTTTGGAGGCAGGGCCCGGCTTCAGCCTGCTTGAGATCGATCTGGCCGAAAAGCACCTGCAGCCGTTCGGCTTCGTTCACGGCGGGGTTTTTGCGTCGATTATCGATGCCGCCGCTTTCTGGTCGATATTTTACGAGATCGAAAACCGGAACGCCGGCGCCACCACGGTCGATTTGAAGCTGAACTATCTTGCGCCGGCGGCGGCGGGCAAGCTCATCGCCAGAGGCAGTCGGATCAAGCTGGGCAAGACGCTGGGATATGGCGAGGCCAGGGTCACCGATGAAAACGGCAAACTCCTTGCCCACGGGACATCCACCCTGATGATTCTGCCGAACAACACGCTGGCGACGGATCAGCCCCTGCCGTCCAAGTTCCGCGCCAGCCGATCCGAATTGAAAAATTAGGAACAGCTCCCCTATTTTCCTGCCCTATTTTCCCCATTTTCCGTTCAGCGAAGCGAGAGCTTTATCTTAAGATAAAGCTCTCGGGAAATTAACGGGATCAGGAGAGATCTTCGAGCACGAGATTGTCCTCGATCCGGATGCAGCCGATCACGCTTTGCGCCGCGGGGCAGCGCCGGAGATAGGAGGAAAACGCCTCCTGCGCGTCCGCGGCCTTTTCGTCCGGGATCTTCAGATGGTACGTAACGCCGATCCGGGTGATCTTCAGGACGCCGTCGCAATTTTCGATGTCGCCCCTGACGTCCGCCCAGTAGCGGTCTTCCGGGGTCGGGATCTTCTTGCCGGCCAGCAACGCGGCCAGTGTGCCCATCATTCAGCCCGCCGTGGCGGCCACGATGTGATCGAGCGTGGCTGCATGCTCCTTCTCCGGTTCGACCTGGTAAAATTTCTTGATCCCGCCGTGGACGCCGTAATAGACGGGTTCGGCGAACCCCTCGATCATGGCCCTCCGGGTCGGCCCCTTTTCTCTGACGATCCTGATGACGGATGTGTGAACGATTTCTCCCATGACGCCCTCCTTGCATTTTTACCGCCGATATTTTTCCTTTTCCCCCAGGCCGGGTGACGATTGGCCGCCAGGCGCACGATCCGGCTTCCCGTCTCGCCGTACGAATAGCCGGCCAGTTCGGCGGCACAGGCCAGGCTTGCATCCGCGCTGATGTCGGCATTGGGGTTCACGTCGAGGACATAAAAGACGCCGTCGCGGATGCGCAGATCGATCCGCCCGTAATCACGACAGCCTATCGCCCGGTATGCGGCCCGGCAGACCCGCTTGAGCGTGCGCAGCTCCTCTGCGCCGAGGGGGGCCGGCAGGAGGGTGTGGATGCCTTCGTAGTGCGCCGAGCCGGGCACGAACTTCGATTCATATGTGCAGAGCCGATCATGGACATCCTTGAACTGCGAGAAATCCATTTCCGCCGGGGGCAGCATATCGATGACGCCGTTGCCCCACAGCGACACGTGAAACTCCCGGCCGTCGATGAAGTCCTCCACCAGGGCCGGCTGCTTGAAAGTCTCCTGCACATAGGCTATCCGGGCGCAGAGCTCCGCTTCGTTCATGACCACGGATTCGCGCGTCAACCCCTCGCTGCAGTGCTCTTCGGCCGCTTTGACGATAGAGGGGAATTGCTTCCATCCGTCCGCCTCCGGGCGGTCGTACAATCGCCACGCCGGGGTGGGTATCCCCGATTCGCTGAGGATTTCCTTCATGGCGCGCTTGTGCTGGGCCAGCGTGAGCGCCGAAGCGTCGGCGCCGGTGAAGGCGAAACCGAGCGACTCCAGGATCTGTGCGACGCGGGACTCGCTTTTTGGCATGGCGGGTATATTATCGCACCAGTTGAGGATGACCTGTGACAACGGGTCGAACGGACGGAGCGCCGCCGTAAGATCGCTGTCGGACACCGGGACCAGGGTGGTGGGATGGCCGATGTCGGAAACGGCCTGCCCCAGTTGGGAGGAGAGGAGCGTCACCTCTTTTTTTTCGTGAGAATTCCAGGAAGGATCCAGATTGTACAGGAGGATGACGGGCACTTTTCGCGGATCGATGTTCAGTGGCATCGGCGACTCCCAGGCTGCGGTATCGTCAATTCATGAGGATCTTCTGCCCCCTCCGGGAGGACTAACTCCCCAAAAGCCGCACGCCGCGTCTTGCGGCACGATCATCCCTGCTGCACAGGTGTTCCCTTCCTACCTTCAATCTGTGAAAAATGCAAGTTCCAAGACAAAAAAATTGCCAATAACGGCGACTTTTTTTCATCTGAACTATGCGGCGGCCGTTCCCTCAAGCCTTTCCGAGGTACGTGCAGGCCTTCGGGACCGGACGATAGTATGCCTGGCCGTGTGTCTTGTCGTCGAAGGCGCCGGCCTTTTCCAGCGCTTCGCCGATGACGGGCAACTGCTGCACGGAGATGATCATGTTGCAGCATTCGCGGGCCGGCGAAACCCTGTTCAGCGGGGAATCATGCGGGCGGACGTGCTTCTGCCTGTTGATGGTGGCGCCCGCTGCGCCCACAGCCATGGCCGCCTTCACAAGGTCCTCCCCTCTTCCCTCGTTGCAGATGAGCGTCAGGTCGATCAGATTCAGGAGGCAGGGCCTTTTGTCCTCGCCCTCCGCGGTGCCCGAACGGCGGTGCCATTTCGTGCCGCCTTTGATTTCATCGATGACGGAGATGATCTGTTCGATGCTTGCGGCGTGCTTGGTATCACCTCCTGCCGGCAGGATTGCTCGGATTCCTTGAGCGCGGCCTTTCGTTTTCTCGTGACGAGAAGGCCCACGGCGAGGACGGAGAGAATCGGGTACACGGAGGCCATGGCGAGGATCCCGAAGCCCTCCACGCCCCCGACCTGTCCGCTGATGCCCAAGCCCAGCGCGAGCACCAGGGGCACGGTGATCGGCCCTGTGGTCACGCCGGCGCTGTCCCAGCCGATATTGACGAATTCCTCGGTGGAAATGAACGTTGCGAAGAGCAGCAGAACGTAGGGCGGCGCCAACAGCCAGATCAGCGGGAGGTTCCAGATGATTTTTGCGACGCCGCCGGCGATTCCCGCGCCCACGCCGAGCGCCACGGACTGCATGAGCAGCGATTTCTTGAAAGCGCCGACGGTCAGTTCCTCGACTGTGGCGCCGAGCGCGTTGAGTGCGGGTTCGGCCAGCGTGGCCGCATACCCCAGGATGAAGGCGAACAGGATAACGACGATGATTCCCCCGATGCCGCCTTTCCCGCCGAACAGGGGACCCCGGGTCGGCACGTACGTGTACTGTCCGGTGTCGGGGTTGTACTGCCGGCCGTTGTACGGCAGCGGCAGGTATTCGTTTTTCTCCTTCAGATAAAAGAAGGCCCTCTTTTCCCCGTCCCGCGTCACGGCGGTCTGGACCGTGTCTGGGGAGAAGTTGCTGATCGTCTTTTGCTGGTCGGTCAGTTCGATGGCCTTGAACGAAGAGGGGAGCGCGCCCCCCACCTGGTTGCCGAGTTTCGCCAGCCCCAGTTCAATGCCGATGTTAAACAGCCCCATCCCGATGACGGCGAACAGAAGCCCTAAAAGAATTTCGTCCGCCCTCGGCAGGCGGTCCCTCAGCACGACGGTCAGAACGATGATGAAAAACAGGGACAAAGGGATGATCGCCCGTGCCGAAGACAGCGATCTGCTGCTCCTTCGTCCCGCGAAGCGCCGCCCACCTCTGCAGTCCGTCTTCCGCGGGGCCAAAGACTTTCTCCGGCTCCGCTTTCTCAGACCCGAGCCTCCGGAGGAAGCCGAGCATCTTTTCCCCGTCCCCGTCGAACAGAGCGAGCTGGCTGTCCGGTCCGGCGTTCAGGAAGGCATAGCCGATCATCTCCTCTTTGCTGTTGAAAAGAGAAACGGCGCCCGGCCGGTTCTTCGCGCTGAAAAACGCGGCTTCGTCCATCGGCTGCGGGACCTGTCCCTGGAAAAGGACGCCGAGAGACATCACCGTCAGGATGGGAAAAAGCGAGGCCAGTGTGACCACGCCGAAACCGGCCGAGCCGGTGCCCGCAGCGCCGACGACTCGGCAGACGCCTATGCCCAGGGCCAGCACCAGGGGCACGGTGACGGGCCCGGTGGTGACGCCCCCGCAGTCCCAGGCGAGCCCGGTCAGGAAGAGCATGTTCCTGTCGAAATACGCCCACACCGAAAAAACAACGAGGACGAAAACCAGCGCATAGATATAGGGCTTGAGCGACCAGTTGTACAGAAACCTCAGCATGCCGCAGACAACGGCGATCCCCACGGCGTACACCAGCAAGTCGGAATGTTTGTTGAGCAAAAGGAACAGCAGGGGGGCGTCCCAGGCCTTGACCGACGAGCCTGCCGCCTTGAGGACGCCAATGGCGGGCTCGGCGAAGGTGGCGCCAACTCCCAGAATGAATGAAAAGATCAGGATGACCGGCAGCCTGGATTTCTGGGGCAGCTTCAGGCCGATGACCTCGCCCAGCGGCATGAGCCCTTCCATGAAGAAGGCAAGGCCGCCGATGACGAGCGACAGGCCGGCGGCTATGGCCGCGGCATGGGCGACGGCGATGCCCAGCACCAGCGTCTGGAACAGGATCAGGTAGGCGATGATCAGCGCGACGGCCTTTATCTGCGCCGTCACCCGGTCTTTTACATACGGCAGCAACATGCGCAGGGCCTGCCTGAACCCCACTTTTATTTTTCCGCCCGCCTGTTGCCGCGTCGCCATTTTCCCCTCTTCCCGTTCTCCCCACTCAGGCTTCTTTAATGGAATCAAGGCTATTGCGACTTTTTTACGAGTCAGGCTTCTTTGAGCGCCCTCAATTCCGCGTCCGTATAGCGCAACCGGATGGCCAGCCCCCGGGCCAAGCGCGCGAACAGTTTAACCCCGACCAGCGGATTGGCTCTGGACGCCTCGTCAAACTTCCGGCGGGAGATGACGAACAAATCCGTGTCCCTGTCCGCCACCGCGTCCGCAGAGCGTCTGCCGCGGTCGAGAAACGCAATCTCGCCGAAGAAATTGCCCCGGCCGAAGGTGGCCAGGATATGATAGCGGTCGTTTTCCAGCGGCAGCACGATGCGCACAATGCCCCGCCGGATGATGAACAGCTCGTCGCCTTCGTCCTCCTTGCTGAAGATGCGCTGCCCGGCCCTGTAAGCGCGTTGCTCGACGCAGGATTGCACAACGGGCAGGGCATGGTCGGCTTCGAACTCCCGCAGCAGCTCGATTTCGGGCAATTCCAGCGGCAGCTCCAGGCCGGATTGAGCCTGGCGGTATTCCTCCAGGAGCTGGTCCTCGGCCCACTGCATCGCCTCGTCGAACGTCGGGAAAACACGGACGTTCCGGCCGGCCTTCACCAGTCCGAGATGATCGAAATATTGTTTCAGGTCCTGGCCGGTGGGCAGCGACGGAGGCAGGTGGCTGAAGGCCAGATGGCCGCCGCGTTCCTTGAGGATGGCCTCGATCTGCTCGAGCATGTGCACGGCGGTGAAGTCCACGGATTGGACCCGGCGCAGATCCAGGATGAGAAACCGGCTGCGTTTCAGGTCCGGTTCCAGTTCGGTGAACAGCTGGTCGGTCGTGCCGAAAAAAAGGCTGCCCTGCAGTTCGCATACGGCGATGAGATGCCCGTACTTTTGCAGGACCTCCTTTTCCTCCGGAACGCGGTACTGCTTGGAGGAAATCTGGTTGCCCAGCACCTTGCGCCTGATGACGGACCCCCGGATTTGTTCGCGGATGAACAAAAGGGTGGCCAGCAACAGCCCGACGCCGGCGGCGGCAATCAGGTTGACGCCGATGGCCGTGGCCACCACGGCCGCAATCACCAGAAAATCGAACACGGTGGTTTTTTGGCGGAGCA
>JAHJXP010000226.1 GCA_018827585.1 Pseudomonadota bacterium
CAGAGATGGCCGCATGCAGCGACGTACCCAGTTTGCGAAGCTCCCGCACTTTGGTTCATGCCCTGCGCCACCGTTTGAAGTAGCACATGCGCGCCCTTGCCTTGGCTGGTACTTGTGTCAATGTTGTTGACATTGACAGGATTCACGTACAGGGGACTTTCACCCCATAAGTTCACGCCCGTGCCGGGCGTACACAAACGGTTCAAGCGGACGGCGAAAAAGCCCGCCGCCGCTTACCCTTTACGTTGTGTATCAATAAATGCACGGAGGGCACCTCGATGAAAATACCAAAGAAACCAAAGTCTAAACCTCAGCCACTTAATCTTAAGCCTTTGACGAAACCAAAGACGAAGCCAAAAAGCATCATTATCGATCCAAACCCAAACGAAACGGTTGAACTTAAGGCGAAGTTTAAAAATAGCGATCCTGATGTTCAACGTTTTATTGAAGCCCTCAATACAGAAAATTTGAAACTTCACAAGCAACTTGCTAAATGCCAAGCGGAGAAAGTCTCGCTTGAGAGCAAAATTAAAGTCCTTACTGAAGAGTATTCTCAATATTGTCATGATCATCCTCCCTTTGATCCGTCGAGTATGACAGCCGAGACAAAAGAAGCCGTCGTTGCATACATGAAACAATTAGTAGAAAAACAAAAACACATAAAATAAGAACCACACAACCACTCAATCAATCCGACCGGAATCACGTCCGTTGCGTTTCGGCCAAGTCCGTGGCCGGCGGGTTATCTCTGCGTTGCCGCCGCGTAGCGCGCGACGGCAACGGCGGAGCTAAGCTACCGCTTTCAGTGCTTTGTTGGCGCTCTGATCAGCATGGTATCTTTATCAATCTGAGGCTCCTGCCTGATCAGTTGCCTGCGCGCTGATTCGCGCGGCCGAACAAATAAGGATTGAGACGATGCCTTAGCGTCGTTTCAATCCTGGGTTCAAGTAAGCCGGTGCTTAAGGGTAATGCTTCGGGATGGGTTTTTGTCAGGCTGGTTGGAGAAGGTCATTTGCCCATCCATAGAAGAGGTTCTGGACGTTTTTATGACCGATGGCAAAAGATGTTCAAGATTTTCTGCCCTGGAAAAAAGTCATTGCTGTCGAAACAAGCGGCGAAACGACATGGTCCGACGTTATCAGGGCGCAGCTACCCGTTGCCGCCTTTTATTTACGGTTTTCGGATGGGACGTATTCTTATCCGCGGGATTCTTGCTTATCCCGAATCCTGTCGTTCTCTGTAAAAGGGCAGGATGCTTTTGAGGAAGACCAGCTTTCCCCCACAGTCCGGACAATATGGGCCGAGAGGGGGATCGGGCTTTTCCGCCGGCATCTGTAGGACGTCGGCAGTTTGTTTCATGATTAACTGCCGGATATCATCGGCGTTCAGGTTGGAGCTTGGGCTCATGAACCCGAAGTGCCTGACCTTCATGAATCCTGAAGGGAGGACATGCTGGAGGAAACGCCGGATGAATTCCATGACGTCAAGAGTCATTGACCGGTATCGTGCACTTCCGTGCTTTCGATATTTAAAGGTGACAGCGCGATTTTCGACTTTGATGATCCGGCTGTTGGAGATGGCCACTTTGAAGACATATGGGGCAAGGTATTTCAGCGAGGTGGACCCATTTCCAACGGCTTGACTGTTGACGACCCAGTCGGTTTTCCAGACCTTGGCCACGATGTGAGGAAGGAGGCCGGCTTTATTCATCTGCTCTTTGAACTTTGCGCGGAAGATTGGCGAGAGCGCCTTGACGGGGACATAGAAGTCAGCTCTTGAAGCAAGCCATTCGGAACGGTCCTTTGATAATCCTCCCCCGGGCACGATGTAATGGATGTGGGGGTGGAACTGCAACTGCCTTCCCCAGGTATGGAGGATGCCGGTGAAGCCGGGAAGATCGGTCCCGAGGAAACTTGAGTCTTTGGCAAGGGTCTTCAAAGCCTCGGATGAAGCATGAAACAGGGCCTCATAGCCTTCTTTCTGATGGGAGCGGATAAATAGACGCAGTTCCTCCGGCACGGTAAAGGTGATCAGAAAGTGAGGGCACGGGACTTGACGATCAAGTTGCTTTTCGAGCCATTGTCGGGTCTTGTGATGCTGGCACTGGGGGCAGTGGCGATTGCCGC
>JAHJXP010000227.1 GCA_018827585.1 Pseudomonadota bacterium
GGCCTTGGTCGCCCCCCAGACGATCTCCCCCGCGATGATCTCCTCCACGGTGAGCGGCGTCGCCATCATCGCGTCGAAGGTCTTCTGGTAGTACATCCGGACGAACGAGGCGTAGGTGTTCTCGAAGAAGGCGTTGTTCATCACCGTGATGGCGATGAGCGCCGGGGCGATGAAGCGGACGTAGGAGATCTCCTCCCCCTGGTAGCGGATGCTTCCCACCAGCACACTCAGGCCGACGCCGAAGGCCAAAAGGTAGAAGAGGGGCTCCAGCAGCAGCGGGAGGAAGCTGATCTGCCAGCTCTGGCGGTAGACGGTCAGGTTGCGCTGCCAGACCCGCAGGAAGCGGCGCGAGATCGGGGGATAAAGTTTCATTCCCTCAACTCCCTGCCCGTCAGGCGCAGAAAGACGTCCTCCAGCGTCGCCATCCGCATGCTGCACCCCCCGCTGCAGAAACGCTCGCTGATCTCTCGGTAGAGGTCGCTGCCGTCCTCCACGTAGACGATCAGGCGGTGGCCGAAGCGCTCGCCGGGGACGCCTCGTTCCCGCAGAAAGGCCGCCAGCCCCTCCTCCGGATCGACGACCTCCAGGACATGGCGGCCGACGTGGCGGAGGATCAGGTCGGCCGGTTTTCCCTCGACGAGGATCCGCCCGTGGTCCATGATCAGGAGCCGGTCGCAGAGGCGGGAGGCCTCTTCCATGTAGTGGGTCGTCATCAGGATGGAAAGCCCCTTTGCCCGCAGCTCCTCCAGGCGCTCCCACACCTGGTGGCGGGACTGGGGGTCCAGGCCGGTCGTCGGCTCGTCGAGGATCAGAAGCTCCGGCCGGTTGAGGAGCGCGCGGGCCATGACGAGCCGCCGGAGCATCCCCCCGGAGAGGTCGGCGGCGCGGGAGTTCTCGCGGTGGTCGAGGGCCATGAACCGCAGGAGCTCCCGGCTGCGCCCGGAGGCCTCGCTTTCGGGGATGTTGAAGTAGCGGGCGAAAACCTCGAGGTTCTGGAGGACGGTGAGATCCGGGTCGAGGTTGTTCTCCTGCTGGCAGACGCCGATCCGCGCCTTGACCTCCCGCGCATTCCGGGTGATGTCGAGGCCGAAGACCGTGAGCCGCCCCGCCGTGAGAGGGGAGAAGCCGTAGATCATCCGGATTGTCGAGGTCTTTCCCGCTCCGTTGGGGCCCAGGATCCCGAAGCACTCACCGGCCCGGACAGAAAAGGAGACGTCGTCCACCGCGACGAGTTCCCCGAAGGTCTTGCGGAGGCCTTTGGCCTCGATGACCGGATTCACGGGGGTTTCCCCCCCGCCTTGGCGAGGAAGGGGATAGTGTAGGGGCCCTCCCGGATGAAGGCGACCGAGGGCTCGATGCCGCGCGCCCGGTAGCCGGCGACGACCGATAGGAGGGCGTTTTCGACCATCTCCCCCACCGCCGCCGCGGGGAAGGGTGCCGTCCGCCCGGGCAGAAAATCGAGGCCGCAGCGGCCGGGGAGCAGGCAGTAATCGGCCCTGGGGATGGTGTGCGTGCAGTAGATGAGTCCCTCCTCGCCGACCTTCCGGAGCACCTTCCCCCACATCTCCGGTTCCCACTGGTCCTTGGTGAAGCGCCAGCCGGGCGCCTCGAGCATCCGGAGGTAGTGTTCCTCCCCCTGGATCTTCAGGAGATGGAGGAGGCTCCGGTACTCCGGCCCGCCGATCGGTTCCTCGTCGCGGTTGTCGGTGGCGACGATCAGGACCCCTCCCTGATGGATGATGGGGAGGGCGTTGCAGACCGCCTTGACGGCCTGGTAATGGTTCCGGCCGACATAGCCGCCGTGGGTGAGAATGATATCGTATTCCCGCGTGGCCGGGACGGAGACATAGTCTCGGACGAGGTCGCCCGCCGCTTTGTGGGCCGCCTCGAGATCCCCGGCGAAGACCCCGGTCAGGCGCATCTCCTTGTCGAGGGTCGCGTTCACGATGAAATCCACGCCGACCGTCCGGGAGATCGCGAGGGATTCCTCGTGGCAGGGGTTGCCTTCCAGAACGAGGTTCGTTGCCAGAGGGGATTCGAGGAAAGCGGGGCTGTGAAATTTTTCGATCGTCCGCTTGTCCACCAGTCCCGGGCAGATCGCCTTCCGCCCGCCGGAGAGCCCCACCATGAAGTGGCTCTCGACGAGGCCCGTGCCGATCCTCAGATCGGCCCCGTAGAAGATACCGTTCACGAAGACGTCGCCGCCGCTTCCGGACTTGCCGACAAAGGTGAGCGAGGGAAGGTCCTCGCAGTCGTGGTCGATCACCGGGTAGTTCAGGAGGATCTCCTCGCCGAACATCTCGCTCCGCTCCTCCGGGGTGCTCGGCCGGTGCATGCCGTTGCCGATGATAATCGTAATGCCCCGCCGGGGGATCCCCGCCGCCTCCAGGTGGTTCAGGAGGGGCCGGAGGAGGCCGCTTTCACCGCGGTAGGGGACGGGCCGCGTGATGTCGGAGACGGTGACGGCCGCGGTGAGCTCCCCGGCCGGTTTTCCCTTTTTACGGATGATCTCCGCCAGCGGCGGGCAGCCGATGGGATTGGCAAGGGCCTCCTCATAGGCGGCCCGCGGGTCGAGGAGGATCGGGATCTCTTTCATAGAGAGGGTGTCGCACTGAGGCGGGACACGGATCATCAGGATTTCCCGGCCGTATTCGACGGCGATCTCTTTCCAGTCGGCGGTAGCGATTTCTTGGGGTGGGTGGTTGATTTCTGTTTGCATGGCAGTCTCCGGTGCGAATGGATCGGATTTGGGTTACGGCCGCGTCGCACTGACTGTAGCCGGAAGGGCGAAGGCTGTCAAGACCCAGGTGCCTGCCGCAGTGCCGCCCATGGATCCGTCAGCGGGTATATTCCCCGCGGCTTGCCGCGGGATAAGCAATTGAAAACAACATGGATTGTTCCTCTTCAGTATCGAAGATTCTTTGTAATTTACTACAGGAGCTTGCTTCAATGGCCGTTGCAATTTCACGTTTGTTGCGGTATGGACTCACGAAGCCCCCGCTCAACGTATGGATGTGCTCATTTCACTTGATATGAGGTTGCTATGAAAATCCGATTTATGGGTGCGGCCAGGACCGTCACCGGCTCCTGTTTCATCCTGGAGGCGGGCGGACATCGGTTTGCGATCGACTGCGGGCTGCATCAGGGGAACGCCGAGATCGACAAGCGCAACTGGGACGTGGATATTTACGATCCCCCGGGGATCGAATTCATGCTGATCACGCACGCCCACATGGACCATTCCGGGCTTCTTCCCAGGCTGGTCCAGAAGGGGTTCAAAGGCAAGGTCTACATGACCCCGCCGACACAGGACCTCCTGCGGATCATGCTTATGGACAGCGCCCACATCCAGGAGACGGAGGCGCAGTGGAAGAGCCGCAAGCAGCTCCGCCACGGAGAGGCGGACACCACCCCCCTCTACACCCAAAAGGACGCGCTGGCCTCTTTCCCGCTCTTTGCGACCGTGGCCTACGGCGCGCCTTTCACGCCGTTTCCGGGCCTGAGGATCACGTTTCGGGACGCGGGCCACATCCTCGGGGCGTCGATGCTGGAACTGACCGTTGCGGAGAATGGGGCGACAAGCCGCATCGTCTTCTCCGGCGACATCGGCCGTCCGGCGCAGCTTCTGATGAAGGACCCGACCGAGATCGGCGAGGCCGATTTCCTCTTCATGGAGTCGACCTACGGGAACCGCAACCACCGGGACGAGAATGACAGCCGCGACGAACTGGCCGAGGCTGTGGCCTACAGCTACGGGAAGGGGGAGAAGGTGATCATCCCGGCCTTCGCCGTAGAGCGGACACAGGAGATGATCTACTCCCTCCATATACTCGCCAAGGACGGCCGCCTGCCCGCGGACATGCCGGTATTTGTGGACAGCCCGCTGGCCATCCAGGCGACCGAGATCTTCAGGAATCGGAAGGACTATTTCGACCGGGAGACGAAGCTTCTCCTGGCGAACGGCGAGGACCCCCTTACGCTTCCGCAGCTCCGCTATACCCCTTCGACGCAGGAGTCGATGGAGATCAACAGCGTCAAGGGCCCCGCGGTCGTCATCTCCGCGAGCGGCATGGCCAATGCCGGCCGGATCAAGCACCACCTGCGTCACAACCTCTGGCGGGAGGGGGCGAGCGTCGTCTTCGTCGGCTTCCAGGCGCAGGGGACGACGGGGCGGAAGATCGTGGACGGCGCAAAGAAGGTCCGCCTGTTCAGCGAGGAGGTCGCCGTCAAGGCGAAGATCTTCACGATCAACGGCTTCTCAGCCCATGCGGGACAGAGCCAGCTTCTGGACTGGCTCGGCAACTTCAAGACGAAAGGGCTTCAGGTCTTCCTGATCCACGGCGAATACGGCGCCCAGCAGGAGCTCGCCGGGCTGATCGAGGACCGCTTCGGCCTGCCGGTCTCCATCCCGGACTACCTCGAAGAGATTACGCTGGAGGGTGGCCGCGAGCCGGCGCGGGTGGAATATCCGGAGAAGGCCGCGCCGCGGATCGATTGGGAATTCCTCATCGCCGACATGGAGACGCGGTTCGCCCAGCTCAGGGAGAGACAGGGGCAGGTGGAGGCGAAGGGCTGGGTGGAGCAGACCGAGCTCAGGGACCGCGTCCTGGAGGTGAACAGGAACATCGCCGGGATCATCTCTGAACTTGGGAATAAATAGTTATTCCCCCAGGCGGTAGCTGAATGTGGCGGTGATGTGGAGCCGGGAGAGGTTGAAAGCGGCGGGGAGAGGGGTGTAAGGGGCGGCGGCCCGGACGACGGTCAGGGCCCCCCTGTCGAGGACAGGGTTCCCCGATGTTTCCACGATGCGGCATTCCGCGAGCTTCCCGCTGGCGGTGATCGTGAAGCGGATGATGGCGTTTCCCTCCGCCTTCCGGGAGATGGCCTCCGGCGGGTAGTTCCAGATCTCTTCGATCTTCCGGCGGATATTGATGAGATAGGAATCGTAAGGTCCGTTCCTGCTGCCGAGCGAGGCCGAATCCTCGCGGATACCGGCTGCGGCCTGCAACCGCGAGGGCGGCGCCTCTTGGCGCCGGGAGGATTCCTCTTTTGTGGCCGCTTCCCGTGGCGCCTTCAGCTCGACGGTCATCACCTTCTCCGCCCGCGGCCCCCCCGCCATGTCGATGCGGGCGGTCAGGGCCAGCAAGAGCGCGTGGCCCGCGAGCGAAGCCAGTATAAAGGGGATGAGGAACTTTTTCGCCGTCATGGGATTAAAGACCCCCCGTCTTTCCAACGGATGATGACGGAAATTGCGGGAAAAGTAAAGGGGGATGATGGATGTGGATGAAAAATGGATGCGGCTGGCCCTGGAGGAGGCCGCTCTGGCCGGGGCGGCGGGCGAGGTGCCGGTCGGGGCGGTGATCGTCCGGGGGGAGGAGATCCTCGCGCGGGCTCACAACAGTCCGATCGCCCTGCACGACCCTTCGGCCCATGCGGAGATCCTCGCGATCCGCCGGGCGGCCGCCGCCGTGGGGAATTACCGCCTGACGGGAACGACGCTCTACGTGACCCTCGAACCCTGTCTGATGTGCGCGGGGGCGATCATCCACGCCCGGATTGAACGGCTGGTCTTCGGGGCCGCCGATCCCAAGGGCGGCGTCGCGGTCTCCCTTTACCGGCTCTTCGCGGATGGGCGGTTCAACCATGCCGTCGAGCTCACGGAGGGGGTCCTTCGGGTGGAGTGCGCCGAAACTTTGAGTGGATTTTTTCGCGAAAAGAGGTTACCATCAGCCCCGTAAAGCAGCCGTGACTGCGGGCTGCGGCGGCGGCAATATCCGGAGAGATACCGAAGTGGTCGTAACGGGATCGACTCGAAATCGATTTGGGGGCCAAAAGCCCTCACGGGGGTTCGAATCCCCCTCTCTCCGCCATTCATTGGGGGTCAGGTCTTGAATAATTCAAGATCTGACCCCCTTATTTCAAAGGCAGGCTGACCCGGATGAGGTCGTCCGAGACGCGCCGGCGGGTCATGCCCAGCTTTTCGCACAGGGCGGTCATCCGGCCGTTCGCCGGTTCCAGAAACCCGAAGAATTCCTTGAGGCCCCGCTCCGTGGCGATCCCGACGAGGACGTCCAGGAGCTTGGAGGCCAGACCCCGTCCCTGGAATTCGTCGTGAACGATGACGGCGAATTCCCCCATCCCGCCGCCGTTGCCGTCGATGGTGAGACTCCCGATGCCGATGAGGCGCTTTTTCTGATCCGTCCGCACCTCGGCGACGATGGCCATTTCCCGGTCATAGTCGAGGTGGCAGGACCGCACGTGCATGGCATGGCTGATCTGCTTGAGGCTCTGGTAGAACCGCGAACGGATGGTCGCCTCGGAGACGGTTGTGAGCATCTCGTGTTCCAGAGGTTCGTCTTCGGGACGGATGGGCCGGAGGATGACCTCGGTGCCGTCTTTCAGGCGCCAGGGCGTCACGTAGCGCGTCGGATAGGGAGTGATGACCAGATGGGGATAGGCCGAGGCCTGCCCCTCGAAGCCCTGCGGATCGAGGATGATCCGGACGTCCATGACGACGGCCTTTCCCTTCCTGACGGCGACGGGATTCATGTCCATCTCCCGGATCTCGGGAAAATCGACGATCATCCGCGAAAATCCCACCAGGATCTTCTCCAACTCGCGGAGATCGGCGGCGGGCTTCCCCCGGTAGCCCTGGAGCAGGCGGTAGACGCCCGTCTCCTCCATGAGCCGCCGGGCGAGGGTCTGGTTCAGCGGCGGCAGGCCGACGGAGAAGTCCCGGAAAAGCTGCACGCCGATCCCTCCCATGCCGAAGAGGATGACGGTGCCGAAGTTGCGGTCCTTTTTCGCCCCCAGGATGAGCTCGTAATCGATCTGCTCGACCATCTTCTGGACCGTGACCCCCCGCACCTGCGCCTGCGGGGCGAACTGGCGGACCCCGTCGAGGATGCGGCGGTAGGCGGCCTTGAGCGTTTCCTCGGAATCGATGGCCGTGACGACCCCCCCCACGTCCTGGCGGAAGATGATATCGGGGGAAGCGACCTTGAGGACCACGGGGTACCCTATATCCCGGGCGGCGTCCAGGGCGTCCTCGAGGTTGAGGGCCGTCCGGGCGGGGACGACGGGGATGCCGTAGTTCTTGAGGAACTTCCGTGATTCCTCCTCCGTGAGGACGAAGCAGGCCTCCCGGCGGGCGCGCCTGATCATGGCCTTGAGGTGGTTCTTCGGCGGCGCCTCGTCGATGGGGAGTTCCTCCGGCGTCTCGTGGAGGAGCTGGAGGTTCCGCTCGTACTGGTTCATGTAGATGTAGGCGCGGACGGCGGCCTCCGCCGTTTCATAAGCGGGGATTCCCTTCTGGACCATCAGTTCGCGCCCCCGCTGCACCTCCCGTCCCCCCATCCAGGCCGTCAGCAGGGGTTTTTCCGTCTTTGCCGCGGTCGCGGCGAGCGCCGCCGCCAGTTCCTCGGGGATAGCGAAGTCCTGGGGGGTGTAGATCGCCAGGAGCCCGTCCACCCCGGGGTCCTTCAGGCAGATGGCCGCGGCCTCCGCATAGCGGTTCACATCCGCGTTGCGGTGGAGATCGACGGGGTTCCCCCGGTTCCAGTAGGCGGGCAGGAGCGAGTCCATGGCCTGGAGGGTCTGCCCGGACAGGTTCGCCAGCGTGCCGCCGGCGCGCAGCAGTTGCTTGGCGGCGATCACCCCGATGCCGTTTGCGTTGGCGGCAATGGCCAGCCGCGGCCCCTTGGGGCGGTTGCGGGAGTACAGAACGCTGGCGGCGTTGAAGAGGTCTTGGGCCTCGCGGACCCGGACGACGCCCAGGCGGCGGAAGACCGCGTCGTAGACCTCTTCCGGGCCGGCCATCATCCCCGTATGGGTCAGACCGGCGCCGTCGCCCTCCTTCAGGCCCGGGGGCTTCAGCAGTATGACGGGCTTGCTGCGGGCGAAGCAGCGGATGGCGCTCACGAAGCGCTTCACGTTGCCGACGACCTCTTCCATGTAGAGGATGATGCTCTTGGTGTGCGGGTCCTCAAAGAGAAAATCGATGACATCCCCGAAATCCACGTCAATGGCGGAACCCAGGGAGACGACCATGCTGAAGCCGATATGGGCGCTTATGCCCCAGTCCAGAAGGGTCCGGCCGAAGCTCCCCATATCGGAGATGAAGGCGATGTTTCCCCGCTCCGGGTTCTCCCGGAGGAAAGTGGCGTTGAGGTTCACGGCGGGCCGCATGATCCCCAGGCAGTTGGGGCCGATGATCCGCGTGCCGTAGGCCCTGTTGATCCGGAGAATCTCCTCCTCCAGGCGCCTCCCCTCCTCGCCGGTCTCCCGGAAACCGGCGGAGATGATGATGATCCCCTCCACCCCGGCCCGGCCGCAGGCCTCAACGATCGGAGGAATAGTGGCGGCGGGGGTCGCGACGATGGCCATGTCCACCGGTCCGGGCACGGCGCCGATGTCGGACCAGCAGGGTTTTCCCAGGACCATTTTCCGGTTCGGATTGACGGGATAGACCATGCGGTTGCCCGAACTCAGAGCGTTTTCCAGGACGGCCCGTCCGAACGTCCCCTCCTTTTCCGTGGCGCCGATTATGGCGATCGTCCGCGGATTGAAAAGCTTCTGCAGATCACCCATCCCATTCCCCTCCTTACGAATGTTTGAGTGCAGCATATGAATCTTTGCAATAGCGCTATCCTAACGGCGGGGGGGCAGGAATGCAATCTTTTTTCCAAAGCGCGACGGCTTATGGAAAAAATCCCCCGTGAAACCGTTTCCGATCCATGCTATAGAGTGCAACCGGACGAGCGGTTGCGGTGACAGGGACGGTTTCCCTGTCTTCCGCTCTTGACCGATTTCCAATATTGATGGCCTCGTAAAAAAAGTCCTAATTTGTCATTCTGAGGAGCATTGGCTCCGAAGAATCTCTAATGATATTAGATTCTTCGCATTTGCTCAGAATGACAGAAAGAATGTTTTTTGACTTTTTACGAGAGCGTCGACATTGAATGTTCGGGACAAGGAATATGCTGCGGGGAGGTAAAGCATGGGATTGTATGCGGACAGGGCGGGGCTGATCGACAGCGAGAATGCATTCAAGATGGGACCTTATATCCGTTCTCTCGAAGCGCAGGGGCGGGATATAGTCAAGTGCAATATCGGCGAGCCGGATTTTCCGGTTCCCGCTTTCATCAAGGAGGAGGTCAAGCGCCAGATCGACCTGGACAACACCCATTACTGCGACCCCCAGGGGATACCTTCCCTCCGGGCAGCCATCGCCCGGCAGCTTGCCGAGACGCGGGGGATCCGGGCGGAGGCGGAGCGCGTCGTCGTCTTTCCGGGGGGCAAGCCCCCCATCGGCCTGTGCCAGCAGACCTACTGCGGTCCGGGGGACGAGGTGGTGTATCCCAGTCCCGGGTTCCCCATCTATGAGTCGTTCATCCCCTATGTGGGGGCCACGCCGGTCCCCCTTCACCTGAAGGAGGAGAACGCCTTTTCCCTCTCCGGCGCGGAGCTGGCGCCCGTTCTTTCGGAAAAGACCAAGCTGATCTTCCTCAACTTTCCCTCGAACCCGACGGGCGGCGTCGCCTCCCCCGAGCAGTTGCAGGAGATCGCGCGGGTGATCCGCGCCCGGTGCCGCGCGGAGGTCCGGATCTTTTCCGACGAGATCTACGAGCACATTCTGTTCGACGGCCATGCCCATCACAGTATCGCTTCCTGTCCGGGCATGGAGAGGAACACGATCATTGTCAGCGGCGCTTCCAAGAGCTTCGCCTGGACGGGCGGCCGGATCGGTTGGGCCCTGTTCCCCACCAGGGAGGAGGCCGAGGTCTTCAAGAATCTCAACATCAATTATTTTTCCTGCACCGCCGCTTACAATCAGGAGGGGGTGCGGCTGGGACTGGAATCCCCGGAGGGGCCGGCGGAGATCAAAAAGATGGTGGACGCCTTCCGGATGCGGCGCGACCTGGTCGTGGACGGTCTTAACGCCATCCCGGGGATCCGCTGCCTCAAGCCGAAAGCGACATTCTACGTCTTCCCCAATGTGGAGGGGGTCTGCCGGAACCTGGGGATCTTCGATGCCTTTGCTGCCCTCCCCGCGGAGATCCGGGACCGGACCAGCCCGTCGACGCTGTTGCAGATGTTTCTCCTGTTCGTCCACGGGGTGGCGACGCTGGACCGGAAATCATTCGGCCGGATCGGCGCCGAACCTTACCATTTTCTGCGGCTCTCCATTGCCACCGGCACGGAGGAGCTCAGGAAGGGGCTGGCACGGATCGCGGAGGCAGCAGGCGACCGGGAAGGGTTCCGGCGCTTCATCGAGAAGGGGGAACATCTCTTCTAAAAAATAGGGGGCTACCCTATTTATGATGAATCCATATTGCCGGGGATAGAGCTTCGCACAAGGTGCGGACCCGTGTGCGAAGCTCTATCCCCGGTGGCTTTAAAAATTAGGGTAAAGATAGGGTAGCTGCCCCCTATTAAAAATTATCGAGTCGATTGAAAGGAGAGAAAAGATGGGTGGACCGAGGAGATTGAAATACTGTGTGAATAACGAGTGGCGGGAGTCGAGGACGGCGAAGTACATGCCGGTGACGAACTCAAGTACAGGCGAGGTGATGGCGGAGGCCCCCTGCTGTACCGTGGGGGAGGTCAACGACGCCGTGGCGGCGGCGGCGGCGGCCTTCCCCGGCTGGTCTTCCACCCCCATTCAGGACCGGACGGCGGTGATGTTCCGCTTTAGGAGCCTTCTGGAGTCCCATCTGGAGGAACTCACTCTTTCCGTGTCCACGGAGCTGGGGAAGAACCTCGAGGAGGCCCGGGGGGACATCATCAAAGCGATGGAGGTGGTCGAGATGGCCTGCGGCGCCCCGATCCTGATGCAGGGGGACGCGTTGATGAACGTCTCCACCGGCCACGATACGGTGATGTACCGGGAGCCGGTGGGGGTGTTCGCCGGGATTGTGCCGTTTAACTTTCCGGCGATGATCCCCTTCGGCTGGATGATTCCCCTGTGCATCACGCTGGGCAATACCTTTGTCCTGAAGGCGGCCAGCCTCACGCCCCAGACGGCGATGCGCGTCCTGGAGCTCCTGATCGAGGCGGGTCTGCCCAGGGGGGTCGTAAACCTCGTGACCTGCAGCCGCAATGAGGCGGAGCTGCTCCTGAAGCATCCAGACGTCCGGGGCATCTCCTACGTGGGCTCCACCGCGGTGGGCCTCCATATCTACTCCACGGCCGCGGCCCACGGCAAAAGGGTCCAGGCGCTCTGCGAGGCGAAGAAC
Organism: Pseudomonadota bacterium; assembly: GCA_018827585.1. Classification (GTDB taxonomy): domain Bacteria; phylum Desulfobacterota; class Syntrophia; order Syntrophales; family UBA5619; genus JAKAFS01. Next base: position 11,238 of record JAHJXP010000227.1, read on the forward strand.
CACGGCCTGGTCCTGCGGGACGCCGCCCTTGAGCGGGCGGCCCTGGGGATCATCAACTCGACGTTCGGCTGCGCGGGGATGCGCTGCATGGCGCTGCCGGCGCTCTGCGTCGAGGAGGCCTGCGCCGACGAGTTCATCTACCATCTCGTCAAGTTCGCCAAGCAGCGGAAGGTGGGCTGCGCCTACCATCCGGAGACGGAGCTGGGTCCCGTCGTCTCGGCGGAACACAAGGAGTCAGTCATCAACTGGATCAACAAGGGGGTCGAGGAGGGGGCGGAGCTGATCCTCGACGGCCGCAATGTTGTCGTGCCGGGCTTTGAGAACGGCCACTTCGTCGGTCCGACGATCTTCGATCATGTGAAGCCGGGGATGTCGGTGGGAGACAGCGAGATCTTCGGTCCCGTGACCTGCATCAAGCGGGTGGCGGATTTCGAGGAGGGGCTCGCGATCATGAACGGCAGCCGCTTTGCCAACGGCTCCTGCATCTTCACGCAGAACGGCCATTACGCCCGGGAGTTCGTGCGGCGGACCCACGGGGGCATGGTAGGGGTGAACGTGGGGATCCCCGTGCCGGTTTCCTACTTCCCCTTCGCGGGCCACAAGGACTCCTTCTTCGGGGACCTCCACGTGATGGGGAGGGACGGCGTGGCCTTCTACACGGAATCGAAGTGTGTGACCAGCCGCTGGTTCAGCGAAGAGGACAAGAAGGAGACGAAGATCAGCACCTGGGAGGGGACGATCACCCGGAAATAAGATTAAGCGCCGCGGCGATGCGGCGCTGGTCGTCGGCGGGAAGATATGGGTGCAGGGGGAGGCTGAATATCCGGCTCGCGCAATCCTCGCTGACGGGAAATTCTCCCTCCCGATAGTCAAGAGAGGCGAAGGCCTCTTGGCGGTGAAGGGGCTTCGGGTAGTAGATCGCCGTGGGAACGCCGGCCTCCTTGAGTTTTGTCATGAGGGCGGCGCGCTCCGCGGAGTCGCGGGCGAGGACGGAGTACTGCGCCCAGGCGCTCTTGCAGCCGGCAGGGATTTGGGGGGTGACGACAGCGCCGGCCAGAAGCTCGTTATAGCGCCGGGCGACCTCCTGGCGGAGCTCGATCTCCTCCGGGAAGATTGCGAATTTTGCAAGCAGAATTGCGGCCTGGATGGTGTCCAGCCGGCCGTTGATCCCGATGCGGGCGTTGTTGTACTTGTCGCTCCCCTGGCCGTGGACGCGGATGGAGCGCAGGATCGCGTCGAGCCGGTCGTCGTTGGTGAGGCACATCCCGCCGTCGCCGTAACCACCCAGGGGCTTCGCGGGGAAGAAGGAGGTGCAGGCGATGTCGCCGAAGGCGCCGGCGCGGCGGCCGCGGTATTCCCCCCCGAAGGACTGGGCGGCGTCCTCGATCACGGCGAGGTTGTGCCGGGCGGCAACGGCGCCGATCGCGTCGTAGTCCGCAGGCAGACCGAAAAGGTCGACGGGAATGACGGCGCGCGGGCGGAGTTTTCCGCCGGCGGTGTCGGGCAGGGGGTGGTGGGCGGGGTCGCTCTTTTCGACGGCCTCGACGGCCCGATCCAACTGCGCCGGATCGATGTTGAAGGTTTGGGGATCGATGTCCACGAAGACCGGGGTGGCACCCAGGAGGCTGATCACCTCGGCGGTGGCAATAAATGTGAAGGGCGTTGTGAAGACGGCATCGTCCGGACCGATATCGAGGGCCATAAGCGCCATAAGCAGGGCGTCCGTTCCCGACGCACAGCCGATGGCATGTTTCACGCCGACATAGTCAGCCAGGGCCTTCTCCAGCTCCCGGACCTCCGGTCCGTTGATGTACTGGCCGTGGGTGAGGACCCGCGCGATATTGGCGTTCAATTTGTCCGTGATTCTTTGCTGTTGTGCGGCAAGGTCGATGAAATCCATGATCTATCCTTACAATGGGAAGGGAAAGCGTCCCGATACCCTTCCCCGTTCATGGGATTCACTCACTATCCCATTCCTCTGGAAAAGACAAGCGTCGATCTGTCGGGGGCGATCCTGTTTTTTAATTCCTTGACAGACCGGCGGGCGCCTCCCTATAATGCCGCAATTTTCCAAAGAGAGGTAAGGAGAGATGTCCGAGCGGCTGAAGGAGCACGACTGGAAATCGTGTGTATGCCCCCAAAGGTGTACCGGGGGTTCGAATCCCCCTCTCTCCGCCATGATAAAAATGAATGACGGGGGTCAGGATGACCCCCTCCAGAAAAGATAGCCGGGCCCCGCGCGACGGCGGCCTGTGAACCCCGTCAGGTCCGGAAGGAAGCAGCGGCAGCAGTCACCGGCGTGTGCTGCGGGCAACCCGGCTATCCCTTTTGTCCCATGCCTCGCAGGAGTGTCGGTGGAATACCTCGTACTGGCCCGAAAATGGAGACCCCAGATCTTTGAAGACGTCCTGGGGCAGGAGCATGTTGTCCGCACGCTGAAAAATGCGATCGGCCAGGGCCGCATCGCCCACGCCTTCCTCTTCAGCGGGCCGCGGGGGGTGGGGAAGACCTCGATCGCCCGGATTCTGGCGAAGGCGCTCAACTGCGAAACGGGCCCGGCGCAGGCCCCCTGCAACCGGTGCGTCCACTGCCGCGAGATCACCGACGGGATAGCGATGGACGTCCGGGAGATCGACGGGGCCTCCAACCGGGGGATCGACGAGATCCGCGAGCTCCGAGAAAACATAAAATTCGCCCCGGCCTCCTGCCGCTACAAGATCTACATCATCGACGAGGTCCACATGCTGACCCGGGAGGCCTTCAACGCGCTTTTGAAGACCCTCGAAGAGCCGCCCGCCCA
>JAHJXP010000032.1 GCA_018827585.1 Pseudomonadota bacterium
CATCCCTCGTCGTTGCAGCGTACGCCAAAGTACGCCTCACTCCTCGGGATTCGCGCGCCTTGCCTGCGGAGCTTTTTACGAAGCCGCCCCAAATTCAAGGCTTTTGAGACTTTTTATGAGTTAAGCAAAGGAGGTCCGCATGATTCGCCTGGGCATCAACGGTTTTGGCCGGATCGGACGGCAGGTCCTCAAGGCCGTCCTTTCCCGATACCCCGAATCCCTTCAGGTCGTGGCGGTCAATGATCTCTTCGATGTGGAGACGAACGCCCACCTGTTCAAATACGACACCAACTACGGCCGCTTTCCGGGCGAGGTCGGCGTCAGGAAGGACAGTTTCATCATCAACGGTAAGCCCATCAGGAGCCTGTCCTTCCGCGATCCCGCCTCCATTCCCTGGGACGACGAAGGGGTCGATGTCGTCATCGAGAGCACTGGTCTCTTCCTGACCGGCCCGAAGGCCGCCGCGCACCTCCAGGCCGGGGCGAAGAAGGTGATCATCACCGCCCCTGCCAAGGAGGAGGACCTGACGGTCGTGATGGGCGTCAACCACACAAGCTACCGGCCGCGGAAGCATCACATCGTCTCCAACGCCTCCTGCACGACGAATTGTCTTGCCCCCCCGGTGATGGTCGTCCACAAGGCCTTCGGCATCGAGAAGGGGATGATGACGACGGTCCACTCCTACACGAACGACCAGCGCATCCTCGATCTTCCCCACAAGGACCTCCGGCGCGCCCGGGCGGCGGCGATGAACATCATCCCTACGACCACCGGCGCGGCCAAAGCCCTCGCCCTGGTCATCCCGGATATGGCCGGCCGGTTCGACGGCTATTCGCTCCGCGTGCCGACCCCGACGGTTTCCGTCGTCGATTTCACGGCCGAGCTCAGGACCAAAACGACGACGGAGGAACTCCGGGCGGTACTCGCAAATGCCGCGAAGAAACAACTCAAGGGGATCATGGCCTGCGAAGAAGCCCCCCTGGTTTCGATGGATTTCAAGGGGGACGCCCACTCCTCCATCGTGGATGTCGAGTTCACCCAGGTGCTCAAAGACAATATGGCCAAGGTCGTGGCCTGGTACGACAACGAGTGGGGCTACTCCTGCCGGGTGGCGGATCTGGCAAGATACATGGCGGAGAAGGGCCTTGGGTAGAGACGGTGTGAAGGTCCGGATACTGGTGATCGACGACGACGAGGTGGCCTGCGAGTTTCTCCAGGAGGCGCTCCTGCGCGTCGGCTATGAGGTCGATGTCTTCACCTCCGCGCGGGAGGCCCTGAAGGAGGACCTTGCCCGCTATGATATGCTCCTGTCGGACATCCGGATGCCGGATATCGACGGCCTCGAATTCCTCCGCCGGGTGCACGAGAAGTGGCCGGCGCTGCCCGTGATCCTGATGACGGCCTTCGGTTCGCTGGAGACGACGATGGAGGCCCTGCGGCTGGGGGCCTGGGACTATATCAGCAAGCCCTTCCCGCCGGAGGCGATCCGCGCGATGGTGCAGAAGGTGCTCGAGGTCCGGGAACTCAGGCAGCTCCGGGCCCGGGGGGCGGAGGAGATCGAGGAAGAGCCCCATTTCATCGGGTCGTCGGCGGTGATGGTGGATTTCTACAAGCAGATCGCGCGGGTGGCCGACGCATCCGCGAGCGTCCTGATCAGCGGGGAGAGCGGGACAGGGAAGGAGCTGACGGCCCGTTCCCTCCACCACTTGAGCGGGCGGCGCGGCAAACCTTTTGTGGCGGTCAACTGCGGCGCCATCCCGGAGACCCTTTTGGAATCGGAACTTTTCGGCTACGAGAAGGGGGCCTTCACCGGGGCTGATCGCCTGCATGCGGGGCTCCTGGAGACGGCCCAGCACGGGACCGTTTTTCTGGACGAGATCACCGAAATGTCGCCGGCGCTCCAGGGGAAGCTCCTGCGCTTCATGCAGAACGGGGAGGTCAGGCGGCTGGGCGGTCACGAGGCGAGGCAGGTGAGCGTCCGGGTGGTGGCGGCGGCCAACCGGGACATCGATGGGGAGGCGAAGGCAGGCCGGTTCCGGTCCGATCTCCTGTACCGCTTCGTCGTCCGCCTCCATGTGCCGCCGCTTCGGGCCCACAAGGAGGACCTCCCGCAGCTCATCGAATCCTTCCTGAAGAAATGGGGGTATCCCACGGTGCGCATTTCCGACGAGGCGATGGAACTGTTGATGTCCTACGATTGGCCGGGAAATGTACGCGAACTGGAAAATGTTCTGCGCCAGACCTTGCTCCTGTCCCCCTTCGCCGTGATACTTCCCGAAAACCTCCCGGAAAAGCTCCGGGGAATCCGCGGTGCGGAAGAGTCCCTCCTGACGCCTCTCGAAACGGCGGAATGCCAGCAGATTCTCCAGGCCCTGGAGAGCGCCGCCTGGAATCAAAGCCGGGCCGCCCAGCGGCTGGGAATCGACCGTAAGACCCTGCGGACCAAGATCCAACGTTACGGGCTGGTGAAATACCCGAAAGCGAATTTTTCATAAAAGCCCCGCCCCGGCAAGCATCTCTTCTGCCGGGACGCCTCCCATTACGGATGTTCTCGCGAAAAGTCGGTAAAGACTTAAATTGGGGGCTGTTTTGCAAAAAGTTACCCTGCGAAAGCAGGGGGATTTTCTACGAAGCCGTCATTACTCCGCCGCGGGAAGATGGAGGGCGGCCTCCGTTCCTTCGCCTGGCCGGCTCCTGATCTCGAAGCGTCCCCCGTGCATCTTGACGATGTCCTGGACGATGGCCAGTCCCAGACCCCGCAGGCCTTCCGTCTGATGCGTGCTGAAGAACGGTTCACAGACCCTCTCCATCAGCTCCGGCTCGATGCCGACGCCGGTGTCCGCAACGGTAATGGAAACCTCCCGCCTCGCCATGTCGGCCTGTGAGGAAACCGTGATCCGGCCTTCTGCCGGCATCGCCTCCCGGGCGTTCTGGATCAGGTTGAACAGGGCGGTCTGTATCCGGTGGCGGTCCGCATGGATTTCCGGGAGCCGCTCGGCGTGTTCCACCATCAGCGCGATGTCCGTTTTCTCCAGGAGGGGCTCGACGAGGGAGAGGGTTTCATTCAGGAGTTCCCGGACCTTTATCGTCTCAAAATGGGCCTCCGGCGGACGTGTCGCGCGGCGAACATTCTGGATGACGGTGTTGAGACGCTGCGTCTGCTGCACGATCAGATCCAGCTTGCGGGCGACGTCCGGCGGCCAGCCTTCCCTCTCCAGAAGGAGGCTCGCCAGGCCGGCGATGGAATGGAGCGGCGTCCCCAGGTCGTGGGCCAGCGTGGCGGTCAGGTATCCCAGGGCGGTGAGCTGCTGGAGCTGGTTGACCTGCTTCTGGAGTTCGACCGCCCTGCTGGTCGCCTCCCGGACGCGATCCTCCAGCGACCGCGTCAGTTCCTCATTTCTTGCCAGGACCTGTTCGATCTCGGCGGCCATGGAGTTGAAGTGCTCGGCCAGGTGCCCCCATTCGTCCCGACGGTTTAACGGGATTCGCTTGACATATTGTCCCATCTGAAATTCATCGATGGTCCGGATGATGATGCCGAGCGGCCGGCCGATCAGCCAGCGGTAACTGACGGCAAGGACCAGGAGAATGATCAGCAGGAGCCAGATGGTGCTGATGACGAGTTGGTGCTGGGCGCTGGAGAGGATTTCCGCGTTCGACCGGCTGAAGTTGATCACCCCCACGACGAACTGCGTCGCATGGGGCTTCCCGGATGTGACGGGATAGAGCAATCCAACGGCGGGGCCGTCATCGATCGTCAGGCGGAAGTATTGGGGTTTGCGGGAGGCCGCTACGGAACCGACAAGGCTCTCCGTCCATTCGTAACGGACGCGGCTTGCACCGGCGATGTATTCGATATAGTCGATGTCGTAATTGGCGACGGTGAAAATATCGATGCGGGCGAGGCGACCATCGGTCTGTATCTGTTCCTTGAGGCTGGTGTCAAGGGTGGAGAGCCCTCGCCCGGTCGGAAAATGCTGATAATAGGTGCTGACGGTCTCCGCGACGCCGGAGAGGCGCTTCGCCTGTTGTTCCACCAGGATCTGATCCAACGCCTCGATCTGAACCCATCCCCAAACGGCCATCGTAACGGCCATTCCCACAATCGTCAGGATCATCAGGCGTATACGAACACTCATGGATCATTCCCCAGGCCGGGCATATCCGGGAGCCCAGTTTGTTGCCCTTGCCGCCATTATATGGCAGATCAGTGGAAAAATGCACGGCTTGAATCGCGGGCAACATGTTTGACGACCTCGTAAAAAGTCAAAAAACATTCTTTCTGTCATTCTGAGCACATTCGCTACGCTCAGTGTAAACTCCGCGAAGAATCTAATATCATTAGAGATTCTTCGGAGCAAATGCTCCTCAGAATGACGAATTGGGACTTTTTACGGAGGCGTCATATTTGAGCGCATTGGGAAGGATTGTTAACCCCGGGGAGTGACGGGGCAGGATGTTCAAAAGGAAATGACACCTTCCAGCGCCGCAAAGCAGGCGAAGATTTCTGCGTAAAGCAAGGGGGTGCGGGGACGAATCCCCGCACCCCGCAAAGCAGGTTATCCCGGGAAAAAGGATTACTTCTTCGCCGGAGCAGCCGGAGTCGCCGGAGTCGCCGGGGTAGCCGGGGTAGCCGGGGTAGCCGGAGTAGCGGCGCCTTCCTTCTTCGCCTCGGCCTTCTTCGCGTCTTTCTTCACGTCCTTCTTCGCCTTCTTTTCGGCCGTTTTCTTGGCCGGCGCCACCCTGATCAGGATGTTTTGACCGTCCTTTTCGAGATAGCTGACTTTGATCTGATCGCCCACCTTAATATCGGTGAGAGACTTCTCCAAGGAAAACTCCATTGTTTCCGCCTTTCCCTTCAGAGTCCGCTCGATCTTCAGGACCTTGTCGGATACCGCCAGCACCTTGCCTGCCGTGCTCATTTCAGCGGCCTTCTTCTCGGCCGTCTTGGCCTTCTTTTCTTCCTTGGCTTCCGCCTTTGCAGGCTCGGCCTTTACGGCGGGGGTCGCCGGCGTCGCCGGGGCGGCAGGCGCCTTCTTCTCGGCGGCGATGGCGGACGTGCAGAACAGGAAGATCAGACCAACGACCAGTACCATGAAACGTTTCATCATAAACTACCTCCTCATTTTTAATTGTTTTTGCGGTTCCCTTTCCGATCGGCCGGTGACCGGCGATCACGGAACCGCCCATTATTACCTGCACCAGACCTGGCGAAGGGTAAAAACATCTTTACAACTCTATTTTATCCACCGGCGCCGCTTTTGTCGCGACCGGTTTGGCCTCCTTCGGGACCTCTTTCTTGGTATTCTGAACGGCCGTCTTTTTGGCCGGCGCCGTGCGGAGCAAGACATTCCGGCCTTCCTTTATCAGGTAGCTGACCTTGATTTGATCCCCCACCGCGATATTGAGGAAAGGTTTCTCCATGAAAAATTCCATGGTTTCCGTCTTCCCCTTCAGGGTACGTTCGATCTTCAGGACGGAATCGGAGATCTCGGTCACCCGGCCGGCGGCGTTCATCTCCGGTATCCGGGGGGGGGTGGGCGCGGCAGCGGGCTGCTTTCCCGCGGCAAAGGCCAAGGTATAACTCAGGAGCATCAAGACCGCCGCTCCTGTCAGAAATCGTTTCATAAACGCCTATCCTTCCCGCCGTTTAACCGGTCAGCATCTCCTTAGCAATATAGATGCCAATAGGCAAGGGGGGCTTTAATATTGTAAGCTGCCGAAAAACAACGGCAATAATCCCTGAATGTCCGGTATTGTTTGCGCTCCCGGAAGGAGGATTGTTGAAATTTTACCCAGGCGCTGGGGAAGTTTTCACCACTTCCGACCCGGAGAGGTGTGTCTACGGTTGTGCTGATGAGGCGATGGTGCGGAAAAGGAGTGACAAGCGGATAGGGGGGATAGGACAGTGGGAAGGCAGAGGGTCAGGCGGATTTTTTCATGATCATCTTCAAGGCGCCGGGGACGATTTCCATCTCGGCCGGGAGCGTGCCGGGCTGTTCGCCGTCTACATCCAGGAGGACCCTTTGCTCCGAAGAGGCGAACACCCTTTTCCCCGTCAGCATGGAGACCTGGCGGATGGTCTTGATCTTTCCGGTGTAGAGCTTGGGGAGGTGCCAGAAAACCATCGGGAGAATCATGGCGCCGATGACGGTCACGTGGAAGAGGCCGTCGTCGGTTATGGCGTCGGGGGCGACGAGCATGCCTCCCCCGTGGTAGCGGCCGTTGGCGATGGCGATATTGAGTACATCCCCCGTCCACTCGTTTCCATCGTCCACCTTCAGGCTGATCCGCTTTTTCCCGTAGGCGAAAAGGGAGACCAGCGTCCCCCAGATGAAGGTGAGGAAGGGCCCGCAGGCCTTGCTCGTCTTGTTTACCCGATCGACGACTTCCCCACCGAGGCCGAAGCTGGCGATATTGTGGAAGTATCTTTGCGAAACGCCTCCCTGGTGGTCCCGATAGCGGATGAGTCCGAGATCGATGGTGCGGATGTGGTTCTCCCGGACGGTGAGGAGGGAGGCTTCCACCCCGGCAGGGATGGGCATGGTCCGGCAGAAATCGCACCCGGTCCCGTTGGGAAGAAACCCGAGGACTGCGTCCCGCCGGAGGGGACCGTTCTCATCTAAAAAGCCGTTGATCACCTCGTTGAGGGTTCCGTCGCCGCCCACGCAAACGATCCGGTCCGCCCCCGTCAGAAGATGATCCCTTGTCATCCGGGTGGCGTCGCCCGGCCCCTCCGTCAGGCAACTCTCGAAGGAGCCCAGGATGTCCCGGGCCATCTGCTTGATCCGGGGCCACTCCCTGCCCGTTTCTCCGTTTCCCGCATGAGGATTCACCACAAAGACGGTCTTGCCGAAATTCAAGTTCACCTCCTGCTGCTCGGCCGACGGCGATGACCCTGTGACGAAAAGTGGTGGAAGTATATCACGGATATTTCGAAACCGATAGGAGAAAGGCGTAAAAAAATTGTTTTCCCGTCTTGTTTCTGATATCCTTCTTTGCTATGCATGGAGCAGAGTTTTCTCCGTTCGGCAAAGCGAGGAATTACGGGAAGGCGCCATGACCGACAGTTGCAGCAGGCTCAAATTCGTTTCCGCTTTTTTCTTTTTCCCGGTGCGTTCCCTGCTCGGGCGGATCGGTATGCGCTGGGACATCTCCGCAATCGCCAACGCCTATTACCGGGAGGAGTTCAACCGGGTCCCCGCGGCGGAAAAGGCGGTCGTTCTGCCCCACTGCCTGATCGACGAGAAATGCCAGGCCCGGTTTTCCAAGGAGGAGGGGGTTCTCTGCGTGAAATGCGAACGGTGCCGCTGCGGCGAGATCAGAGACCTCTGCGAGGAAAGGGGGTGGCAGTTCTACATCTCACCCAGCACGAACTTCACCAAACGGCTCGTCCAGAGACGGGGGATCCGGGCCGCTCTGGGCGCCGCCTGCGATTTCGAGATCGAAAAGGGGATCCGCTCGACCAGGATCACCCTCCGGGGGGTCCGCCTGAAGAGAAAGAAGGTCATCCCCCAGGTTCTCCTGACGTCCCGGTACGACTGTCTGCACAACGACATTGACTGGGAGCTGCTCAGAAGGATCATCCTCAACGGGGCGGGGGGCGTCTGACAAGGAGAAGACGTTGCGTGTCGCTCTGAAGCATGGGCCGGAGAACGGGCGCGTGATCATCGTCGGGGCCGGCGCCGGCGGGATGATGGCCGCCGGGCGGGCCGCGGAAATGGGGGAAAAAGTCCTCCTCCTGGAAAAGACCGACGGCCCGGGAAAGAAGCTTCTCGTCAGCGGCAAGGGCCGCTGCAACCTCACCAACACCCTGGAACTCGCTGCTTTCATCGCCATGTACGGGCCGAACGGCCGCTTCCTCCACAGCGCCTTCCGCCGTTTTTTCCGGGACGACCTCCTCGCCTTCTTGAGGCGCTACGGCGTCGAGACCAAGGTGGAGCGCGGCGGGCGGGTCTTCCCCGTCTCCGACACGGCGGCGGACGTAGTGGCGGCCTTCCGGCG
>JAHJXP010000228.1 GCA_018827585.1 Pseudomonadota bacterium
CACTCACCCGGTCGTCCTCTATCCGGACGCAGTCCGGTCAGGAGCATAAGAAGTCACCATGGGCCGCGCTACGTGATTGAATGTTATACCTGTGGAAAGAGGTTTACCCACGAAAAGTATAATATGAAGCTGAGCAAGCATAAAGATAAACAAGGTCATCCGTGTTATGGCAGAATGGGGCACTTAATAGACACCAAATGGTCATAGCAATGAGGCTTTAGAGATGAAGAAAATATCTGATATTCCCAAGCGTGAACGCCCCCGCGAGAAGCTTCAGGAAAGAGGTGCAGCGGCTTTATCGGATCTGGAATTGCTGGCCGTATTAGCCGGCAAAGGAACAAAAGGGCATGATGTCATGTCCGTGGCAGAGCACATTCTCAAGACTCTGGATGCCTCTCAGGGAAAGTTGAGCATGGAAGAACTTCAGAAGATCGAAGGCGTAGGCCCGGCAAAGGCAACGCTAATTGCCGCCGCTCTTGAGTTTGCGCGCCGCCGCATACGTCCTGAAGGATTGAAGATATCATTCCCTCCTGATGTCCTGCCGTTGATACGGCACTACGGAGATCGCAAACAGGAGCACTTCATCTGCATTTCTTTAAATGGCGCAAATGAGGTCATAGCACATCGCGTCGTTTGCGTCGGTCTTGTCAATAAAACGCAGGTTCACCCGCGGGAAGTGTTTGCCGATCCGATCACCGACCGGGCGTCAGCCATCATTGTCGCTCACAATCATCCCTCCGGGGGAATCTCGCCAAGCAAGGAAGATATTGAGATCACATCGCAACTGAAAGCGGTCGGTGAAACGTTGGGCATCAAATTACTTAACCATATCATTTTTAATCAGAAGGACTACTATAGCTTCCTAGAAAAAGGGCTATAAATCTTTCTCGCAGAATACCGCGTCCTGTGGACGGGGATGAATGCACAGCGGGGGCAAGGGTGATGCAATTCCGCTCTGACAATTACTTTGGATACCCCGCTCTTTGGGCGGAGTAATGCATTGATTATGAAATGAAAGGCGCTACGTAGACTGTCTTCGCGCACATCTCTCTTTCAATAAAAATTCGACAAAATTCCACCCTCATTCAGGTTAAGGAGTGCTGAAGGTCCGGGCCGGACTGGGGTCGAAAGGCCTGCTTTGGGTGACGACTGAAAAGTCCGATGACGCGGTTGAAATGTTCCATCTTTGCGGTTGTGAAAAGCGGGTGAGTCTGTTATTTTCCAGCCCATGAAACACATCGTGATGGGAACGGCGGGTCATGTGGACCACGGCAAGACGGCGCTGATCAAAATCCTGACGGGCGTGGACACGGACCGTCTCAAGGAAGAGAAGGAGCGCGGGATCACCATCGAACTCGGTTTCGCTGCCCTGACCCTCCCCGGAGGCCTGACCCTCGGGGTAGTCGATGTCCCCGGCCATGAGAGGTTCATCCGGAACATGGTGGCCGGAGCGGCCGGCATCGACCTGGTAGCGATGGTCATTGCGGCCGACGAGGGGGTCATGCCTCAGACGCGGGAACATCTTCACATCTGCACCCTTCTTGGGATTCGGAAGGGATTTGTCGCCCTGACCAAGACCGACCTTGTGGAAGGGGAATGGCTGGAGCTGGTCCGGGAGGAGATCCGCGAGTTTCTCAGGGGGACATTTCTGGAGGGCTCGCCGGTCGTCCCTGTCTCCTCCCTGACCGGGGACGGCTTCCCCGAGCTGCTGGCGACTATCGAGAAGGCAGCCGGAGAGGTGGACCGGGAAGCGGATGTCGGCCTCTTCCGTCTCCCCGTGGACCGCGTCTTCACTATGAAGGGCTTTGGCACCGTCGTCACGGGGACGTTGATGTCCGGGTCCGTGGAGGTGGGCGAGGAGGTCGAAATCTGTCCCACAGGTCTCCGGAGCCGCGTGAGAGGGATCCAGGTTCACAACCGGTCCGTCAAGACCGCCGAGGCCGGGCAGAGGACGGCCGTCAACCTTCAGGGAATGGAAAGGGCGGTGATCGAACGGGGACATGTGCTTGCCCGGCCCGACACGCTTATCCCGTCGCAACGTTTGGACGTCGTCTACCGCCATCTCGCGGGCGCCGGCAGGAAGATAAGGAACCGGACCCTCGTCCGGCTTCATACGGGGACCAGCGAGGTCATGGCGCGGCTGATCCTCCTTGGCCGAGATGAACTCGAACCGGGAGGGGAGGGGCATGCCCAGCTCGTTCTGGAGACCCCGCTGGCGATCGTGGCCGGGGACCGGTTTGTCGTCCGCAGCTATTCCCCCATGACGACGATCGGCGGAGGGGTCGTCGTCGATCCCCTGCCGGCGAAGCACAAACGGTCGGCGGATGGGGTTGTTCAGGAATTCCGGAGGCTTTCCGAAGGCCCGACTGAGGAGAGGGTGGCCACAGTCCTGGCGAGGGCCGGGATAGGAGGGATCGCCGAAGCCCACCTCATCGTCAGAACCGGCATCAGAGGGAAGGAATTGCAGAGGATCCTGGAAGGGATGTTCAGCGCGAAAACAGCCATCCTCGTCGACCGGGACGAGATGCGGGTCCTTTCCCCGCCGGTATATGCGGAGCTCCAGGCGGGCGTCCTCCGGGATCTAAAGGCCTACCATGAACGTTTCCCGCTGAAGGAGGGCGTTTCCCTGGAAGAGCTTCGGACCATGTTCGGGATGAGCGAAGGGGTGGAGCAGAAGATCTTCGGCATGGCGCTGCGCGACCTCGAAAAGAAAGGATCGCTCATCGCCGAAAGGGAAAACATCCGCCTCAAGGGGCACCGTGTCCAACTACAGGAAGAGATGGAAAATCTGCGCGGGGAGATTTCCCGCGTCTACCGGGAGGGCGGCCTGGCGCCGCCGACGGCAAGGGAGATCTTGGAGCGGTTTCCCGGCCGGGAAAAAGAGATTGCGAGCCTCATCCAGGTGATGACCCGTGAAGGAGAGCTGATCCGGATCAGCGAAGACCTCAGCTTCCATCGGGATTGCCTGGAGAAGCTCCGCGAGGACTACCGGCAGCTCCTGATCCGGGAAGGGCAGGCGACGCCGGCGAGCTTCAAGGAACTTACCGGACTTTCACGGAAGTTCATCATTCCGCTGATGGAGTATTTCGACATGACGAAGCTGACCATGCGGGCGGGCGATCACCGGATCATCCGGGAGAGGCAGGAAAAATGAAATCATATTCTAAAGAAGGGCGGGCAACAATTTGAAGTCAAAATCTGTTTACGTCAAGGACATCAACTCCGGCGACCGGGTGAACGAGGTCTTTCTTGCGGCGGAGAAAAACCTCGCCTATTCCCAGAAGGGCGCCCCCTATCTGAATGTGCGTCTCCGGGACCGGACGGGGGATGTCGACGGGAAGATCTGGGAAAACGCGCTGGCCTGGGACAAGGCATTTAAAAAAGGCGATCTGATCCGCATCCAGGCCAGGGCGCTCAATTTCAAGAACACCCTTCAGCTTTCGATCGGCGAACTCAGGAAGGTGGAGGATGGAGAGGTCGAACTGGCGGACTATTTCCCGGTGGCGCGGGGGGATCTCGCTGAGATGTTCGCTGCGGTCCTTGCCTATGTCGGGCAGGTAAAGACCCCTTGTTTGGCCGCGCTTCTGCGGGCATTTTTCGAGGACGAGAAGATCGCCTCTCTCTTCCGGAGGGCGCCGGCGGCCAAGGGGTTTCACCACGTCTACATCGGAGGTCTGCTGGAGCACACCCTGTCCGTCGTCCGGCTGCTCGACCTGGCGGCCGGCCATTATCCGGGGGCCGACCGGGACCTTTTGATTGCCGGCGGCATCCTCCACGACATCGGAAAGATTTACGAATTTTCCTATGAGCGGATCGTCGAGTACAGCGACCCGGGGCGTCTTATCGGTCACATCGTCATGGGCGTGGAGATGGTGGATCAGAGAATCGCGACCCTGCCGGACTTTCCGGAGCAGATCGCCATGGAGCTCCGCCACCTGATCCTCAGCCATCACGGCGTTCTTGAATACGGCTCCCCCAAACGGCCCAAGACCCTGGAGGCCCTGATCGTCCACTACATGGACGACCTCGACGCCAAGGCGAACGCCTTCCAGGAGTACATCCGGGACGCCCGCGACGAGGAGTCGGACTGGACGCCCTATCACCGGCTGTTCGACCGTTACATATACAAGGGCCGGACCCGTCCCGACGCGGATGATCCCAAGCCGGACCCGCCCCCGGCGCCGAAGCCCCCGCCTGAGGGCGGCGAGCCGTGAAGGGTTTATGTTTTTCCGGAACCAGGCAAGGCAAGCCCGGAAAGGCGGATGAAGGCCAAACTGGTCGCTTTCAGGAAGATGGAGACCGCACAGGTCTGCACGATGCCCAAGGCGGGAACGAGGATCACCCCCACCAGGAGCGAACCGGTGAAGGCCCCGAAGAGATCGGCGGCGTAAAGGGTCCCCGCCGTCCGCACCACCCCTTCTTTGCCGCGGTAAAAAAGGCGGCCGGCCAGGGAAAACTCAAGCCCGACAAAAAACCCCGCGCCGGCGATTGCCGGGATGAATCCGTATCTCAGCGCCGAAAGGACCCACTGTTCCAGTCCCGGCCAGTAGAGAAGGGCCAGCAGGAGCAGCGCCAGGAAGGCAAACAGGATAATAAAAACCTCCACCGCGGCGAGGGCGGCGCCCAAATCCCCGATTTTTTCCAGTTTACGGTTCATGGTCCAGCTGCCCAACGCCAAGCCGGCCATGAAAAAAGCGATCAGGATCCCTATCCACAGATAGACATGGCCGTAGAGGGTTTGGAAGGCGAGGATGAAGAGCATGCTCGCGGCCATTCCGAAGAAACCCGTTGAAACCACGGCCCCGACGAGGGCCCCTTTCCGCCATCCCGGCCGCCGCTTTTTCCCGCAGGCCAGAGTTACGCAGATCAGGATCGTCAGGGGCAGTGCGACGTGCCACAGGCGCAGGTCCGCCGCCTTGCCCCAGAAAACCTGCAGGGCGGGATGGAATTGGGCGTTCCAATAGGCAATGCCGTAATAGAGGCCGGACGGATGGGCGTCCCGGTTGAGCTTCACCGGGCCGCCCCGGCTGAGGGAGTCCTCCAGCCACTTCAGGCGGCCCGGTTCGAGCTTAAGACTGATGTGCGACCCCCGGAAAAATTGAGTGGGGATTTCTCTCTCACGGAGTCGCTCGTTGAGCCTCTCCGGCGAAGGCGGGGAAACCCCCGGCGAGGCGAAAGCGAGGATAAAATTGACCTCTCCGGGAACGATATGAACGGAAGGGAAGACCGCCTGTAAGGAGCGTCTGATGCAGTCATTCAGATCCCTTGTCTCCCGGCTCAAGTAGGTCTCGGAGCCGGGGAGATGGAGAGCAAAGACCCCGTCTTTGCTCAACAACCGGGAAATTTCGGTGAAAAATTCCACCGTGTAGAAGCGATTCAGCTCCAGGGTTAAGGGGAGGGGGAGGTTGAGCAGGACGGCGTCGAACTGCCGGGGCGCCGTTTTTACGTACAGTCGGCCGTCGAGGGCGTGGATTCTCACCCGCGGGTTTTCCAGCTCCCCGCGGGTGAGAGGGGTGAGGTTCTCCCTGACCATCCGGATGATCAGGGGATCGATCTCCGTATAGTGCACCTCGGCGGC
>JAHJXP010000229.1 GCA_018827585.1 Pseudomonadota bacterium
ATGAAGGCCAGGCTCCAGCGGCTCTACGATTTTCTCAGCAGCGGCCTTCTCAGGGTGAAGGTCCTCCCCGACGAGGCCTTCGGCTTGATCCACGGCAAGGCCGGCGTGATCACCCGGACGGACGGCTCGCGGGTTTGCTTTATCGGCAGCGCCAACGAGTCCCGGACGGCCTGGGTCAGCAACTATGAGCTGGTCTGGCTGGATGAAAGCGAAGAGGGCGTCCGGTGGGTGCAGGAGGACGATTCTTAACCGTTGTTCTTGTATAACAATTTTCACGAACCATCTGGTATATTGTTCTCCTTCTTTTCTCTTCAAAAATAAGCTGATCGGTGGTATTGAAAGACAAACTGAGTCAACGGAGGGCTGTATTATGATCGGTTTTGATCGGATTACCTTTGATTCACAGATCATGGGAGGGCGTGCCTGCGTCCGGGGCATGCGTGTAACCGTGTCATTGATCCTGAACCTGGTAGCCAATGGAATGAGCACAGAGGAAATCCTTGACACCTATCCCTATATCGAACACGATGACATCCGGCAAGCACTCCATTACGCTGCATGGCTGGCTGAAGAGGAACTATATCCAATAGAGATAAAAACGGCATGAAATTTCTTGCCGACATGGGCATTTCTCCAAAGACGGTCTCCTTCCTTAATTCTTTGGCGCATGACGCCGTCCATCTTAAGGATCAAGGTCTTCAAAGGGTATTCGATTCGTTCATCCTGGAAAAAGCTCTGAATGAAGGCCGCGTCCTTCTGACACATGATCTTGATTTTGCCGAACTGCTCGCGGCCAGTGGTGGCAAAGCGCCCAGTGTAATCGTATTTCGCCTTCGGAACATGCATCCGGATCGCGTCAATATATGCCTGAACATGATCTTAAAAAAGCATATCGAAGCACTTGAAAAGGGTGTCATCATAAGTGTTGATGAAGGGCTCATCCGAGTACGGTATTTGCCAATATAGTCAATAGCGGGTTAATCAGAAACAGCCACCGATTATCATGCTTTCTCTTAATGAGCGGCTGTCCCCCAATTCTCACCCTTTACATCAGGCTGATTGAAGGCAAACATGAATGCCGCACCGTGAGACTGAATGAGGAGATTGCACTGAACATCGGGCCGGATGAAAAGCTTGTAGGAATCGAAATACTCGACGCCACTGAGGTTTTAGGGCAAGGCCGCTTGCCCGATGTCACCCTTGAGAATATTCCCCTGGCGGCGGCCGTGTAATATTGAGCAAAAGGAGCCGCCAAAAGACATCCCAAAGAATTCCGCCGCGTGAATCGTGATGAAGTCAAAAAAAGAATTACGACCGGGGAATTGCGCCTGGTCATCGGAACGGACGCCGCTTCGGAGGGGCTCAACCTCCAACGATTGGGGTCTCTCATCAATCTAGACCTTCCCTGGAATCCGACCAGGCTGGAGCAGCGCAAGGGCAGGATCCAGCGGATCGGCCAGTTGCGGCCGGAGGTGCTGATCTTCAACATGCGCTATGTGGGTTCCGTGGAAGACCGCGTCCATCAGCTCCTGTCGGAGCGACTGGTGAACATTCGGAACATGTTCGGCCAGATCCCCGACACCCTGGAAGACGTCTGGGTCGCCGCCGCCCTGAGGGACGAAGAGGAGGCCAAACGGGTCATCGACGCCGTCCCGAAACGCCACCCCTTCGAGATGCGCTACGACAGGATTGAAAACGTGGATTGGGAGTCGTGCAGTCGGGTCCTGGATTCGGCCAGCCAGTTGGAGGCGTTGCGGGTGGGGTGGTGAAATGTTATTGCAGTCCTAAGCACCCATATGGTATAAAAACCAAAATGTCTGGTCTGACTAGACAGATAAGGAGGACCATATGACGAGAGCCAATACGAAAGCCAAAGACCCCTCCTGGCAATTGCAGGAGGCGAAGAGCCGTTTGAGTCAGGTTGTCGAGCACGCGCTACGGGAGGGACCGCAAACCATTACCTTGCGCGGCAAGCCCGCCGTGGTTGTGGTTTCCTTCGAGGAATTTCAAAATCTCACCCGTCCCTGTACATCCCTGCGCGAATTTTTCAGGCAATCCCCTCTCTATGAAACGGATCTCGACCTTGAGAGAAGCAAAGACGTGTCCCGAGAGGTTCCGCTATGAAATACCTTCTGGATACCTGCGTGATCTCGGAACTGGTGAAGAAGGAGCCCCATCCGGCGGTGATCCGTTGGATGGATGCCGGCGATGAGAGCAGGATGTATTTGAGCGTACTGACCATCGGGGAGCTCATCAAAGCGATCACCAAGCTGCCGGACGGCGAGAAAAGAGAAAAACTGCAATCATGGGTCAGCAATGATCTTGCGCTGCGATTCGGACAGCGCCTTGTGGAGATTGACGTGGAAATTGCCAGGGCCTGGGGAACGCTGCTGGGTGAGGCGGAGAGGCGAGGCGAAAAACTGCCCGTTGTCGACAGCCTGATCGCTGTTACGGCCAGTGTCCACGACCTCGTCGTCGTCACGCGCAATGTGCAAGACATGGCGCGTTGTCAGGCAAAAGTCTTTAATCCCTGGGAACGTCAACCGGATCGATAACGAAAAGGCGGGGAGCCGGGACCGGCAAATCCGCGAACGGCTCCGCAAGGGTTCCCCGCCGTGGCAAGTCGTGGAATTGAGAGCAAAGGATCTGGCCGAAGGCGAGACGTTGGTCAACAGACTAAAGCAGATGGCGTCTTGAGCATCGTAGAGAGCATGGACAAGTAATAGCTATCTATGTCCATGATGCGCTGATCTATAAAGATCATGGATAGGCAGGAGGAGATCATCAGCCGAACCGTGATCGCGTCCGTCCGTTGACATTGCCCATTTTCCTCTTGACAAAATCGGATTTTATCCCCATGGTGAACGCGCGTTCATAAAATGAACGCCCCTTCTATTATTTGAATCCGCCAGCGGGCAATACCCGGCGGAGAGCCGCGGGGTATGCGAGCGAAGACGAAAGGGTTTGTTCCTCTTAAGGATCGAAGATTCTCCGCAGCTTGCTGCGGAGAGCTTCAACTTTGGATCGGCGATGGAGAAAGAACGGCGAAAGGAGAGGGAATTCAACCTCAGGAGGACCGAGATCCTCGATCAGGCGGCGAGGATCTTCGCCGCCAAAGGGTTCCACAGCGCCACCGTCGCGGATATCGCCAACGCCTCCGGATTTGCGATCGGCACCCTCTACCAGTTCTTCGAGAGCAAGGAGAAGCTATACGCCGCGGTGTTGACCGAAAAACTGGGAATGATGTACGCAGAGACCCAGAAGGCGGTGGAGGATGAGCCGGAGCTTCTCAAAAAAATCGAGGTCCTGGTCACGTCACAATTCCGATTCGTCGAGAACAATACGGAATTCTGCAGTATCTTCATCAGAGGGGATTATCTCTCGCTTTCCGAGGGGAGCACGGAGCTCCGGGAGCGGATGATCAAGGACTATGCCGTCTATGTCTCCTTTGTTGAAGGGGTGATGCGAAAAGGGATCCGGGCCGGCGTCCTGAAGGAGATGGAGCCAATCCTCATGGCCGACGCGCTGATGGGCATCATCAATTCCTACGCATCCAAATGGCTGATCGCGGCGGAAGGGCAGTCCCTCATGGTCAACGTTCAGCCCGTGGTGGACATTTTTCTGGGAGGGGTGAGGAAAAATGCGCATTAGATGGCCGTTTCTCCTGGGAGTCTTTGTCATCGCGACGGCGGGACCGGCATCCGGCGTTTGGGCGGCGGATGCGATCAAACCGCTGTCGCTGCCGGAAAGCATCGAGATCGCACTGAAGCGGAGCGTTCTTCTCCACGCGGCGAAGGAGGGGGTCCGGGCGGCCGAGGCGCAGCGGAAGGAGGCCTTCACGGGGTTTCTCCCGAAGTTGAGCACGACCTACAGCTATACCCGCCTCAACGAAGATCCGAGCGTCGCCTCTCCGGGATCCACCTTGACGCTGCCGGCGTCGATCGGTACCGTGACGATACCGCCAAGCACCTACCAGGCGGGGACGAAGGACAACTACAACTGGGCTGTCGAGGCGCGTCAGCCTTTGTTCGCCGGGGGCGCCATCCGGGCGAACTATGAGGCAAACCGCCTGGGGGCCGAGATCGCCGGCCAGGAAGAGGCGGCGGCCCTCCGGGACCTTGTCCAGGAGGTGAAGATCGCCTACTTCAACATCCTGAAGGCCGGCCGGATCCGGGAGGTCGCGGAGCAGTCCGTCGAGAGGCTCAAGGCCCACCGCGACGCCGCCCAGGGTTTTTACGACGTCGGCATCATTCCCAAGAACGACCTCCTCTATGCCGAGGTGGAGCTGGCGAACGGCCGCCAGTTCCTCGTCCGGGCGGAAAACGTCGTAGAGATGGCCAAAGCGAAGTTCAACACGGTCCTGAGAAGGGAAATCGACGCCTCCGTCGAGATCGAGGACATCCTGAATGACCGGTCGTTCGAAAGGCCCCTGAATACCTGTATTGCGGAGGCCCTGGAGAACCGCCCGGAGATCCGGGTCCATGCCCTCCGCCTGGAGCAGGCGCGCAGCATCGTCAAGCTCGCCAAAAGCGAGTACTACCCGAATGTGAGCCTGATCGGAAATTACGCGCGTTACGGCGACACGCCGGGCGTCGCCGGGAGTCCCTACCGGGACCAGGAGAATTGGTACGTCATGG
>JAHJXP010000033.1 GCA_018827585.1 Pseudomonadota bacterium
GGCGCCAGGGACAATAAAGCGGGGGCTTTTAGGGAGACGGATATGAATATTCAAGTGAAAAAGGGAAGTCTGACTGTAAGCGCGACCGAAGCGGCCGTAGTCGCGCACTTCGAGGACGAAACCGACATTGGCGGCGAGGCGGCCAGGCTTGACAAGGCGAGCGGCGGCTTCATCGGCGAGGTCGTGGACCGGGGTGATTTTAATGGCCGGCTGCATCAGATCCTGGTGCTCTATTCCCGGGGAAGCGTCCCGGCTAAACGGCTGGTAGTTGTGGGGCTCGGGAAAAGGCCGGACCTTACGCTTGAAAGGGTGCGGGGGGCCTTTTCGAAGGCCGCGCAGCACATCAGGTCCCTCGGTATCGGCGAGTTTTCGACTTCCCTGGATTTCGGAGAGACGGGGCTGCCCCTCGAGCAAGTGGCCCAGGCCGTTGTGGAGGGGGTCCGGCTCGGTCTCTACCAGTTTACGCCTTTCAAGACCGTCGAGCGCGATCAGATCCGGGAGATCGCCGGTTTCACAATTCTCGAAGCGGAAGAAGATGCCCTGAAGATCATCAGGGCTGCAGCGAAAACGGCAGAGGTGATCGCCGACGCGGTCTGCTTTGCGCGCGACATCGTCTCGATGCCGGCAAACGAGATGACGCCGACCATTCTTGCCGATCAGGCGAGGGCGATCGCCAGGGGAAAGAAGATCGTCTGCAGGGTCCTCGGCGCTGCAAAGATGAAGGAACTCGGGATGAACGCCCTGCTGGGCGTGGCCGGGGGAAGCGATGAGCCGCCGCAGTTGATCGTCATGGAATATCGGGGAGGGAAAAAGTTCGGACCTCCCCTCGCCCTGGTCGGGAAAGGGCTCACCTTCGACAGCGGCGGGATTTCCCTCAAGCCGTCCGAGAAGCTGGACCTCATGAAGGATGATATGGCGGGCGGGGCGGCGGTCATTGCCGCCGTGCAGGCCGCTGCCCGGCTCGGTCTACCGGTAAATCTCGTCGGTCTTGTCCCGGCGGCGGAAAACCTCCCCAGCGGGAAGGCCTACAAGCCCGGCGACATCCTCAAATCCCTTTCGGGGCAGACGATCGAGATCGCCACGACCGACGCCGAAGGGCGCCTGATTCTGGCGGACGCCCTGACCTATGCGTGCCGCTACAAACCCGCCGCGATCATCGACCTGGCGACGCTCACAGGGGCCTGCGTCGTGGCCCTGGGGGAGCACGTGGCCGGCATGATGGGGACGGATGAAAAGCTGAAACGCGCGATCCGGGAGGCGGCCGATCTTACCGGAGAAAGGGTGTGGGAACTGCCGCTATGGGAAGAGTATCATGAATTGATCAAAGGGGATGCGGCTGATTACAGGAATTCCGGCGGCAGGGCCGGCGGGGCCATTACGGCGGCCGCTTTTCTGAGCAAGTTTACCGGAGGCTATCCCTGGGTCCATCTGGATATCGCAGGTCCGGCCTGGCTGGCAAAGGAAAAGCCTTACATTCCCAAGGGCGCCTCAGGGGTTGGGGTCCGCCTCCTGGTAGAGTTTCTCCGCAACTGGAAAGGGTAGGGGAATGGCGCCTGCAGGGCCGATCAAGACCTATCTTTCTGAAAAGACAACGGATAAAAAATTATCTTCGCTTGAAAAAAAACTTGCTTTTTTAAAAAACTGATGTTAGGGACAGCCATCCGCCCGGTGATGCGTAAGTAGCGCCTGGGATCTGATTTGATCGCTTAGATTGGCGGGACAGGAAGAAGTTGGGTGTTAGCAACGTGCAGGATAGTCGAACCACGCCGGCTCAGGAACGGGTCCTGAGAAGGTGTGGTTTTTTTATGGCTGCCGGGTGCGAACCCGGCCGGGACAAATTTTAGGAAAGGGGGGTGTAAAGCTTTGGCAGAAGGTAAGGTGAAATGGTTTAACGAGAAAAAAGGGTTCGGCTTTATCGAGAACGATGAAGGCGGGGATGTTTTCGTTCATTTTAGCGCCATTCAGGGCGAAGGCTTCAAGACGCTTTACGAAGGTCAGAGAATTCGCTTTGATGTTGAACAGGGCAAGAAGGGGCCTGCCGCAGTAAACGTACAGCCATTATAAAATGTGTCGACCTGCGGATGCCCCGGTCGCCGTCGGCGACCGGGGCATTTTATTGCCAATTTTACGACTGTTGTTACGCGATCTTTTTACGAAGCCGTCATGATTGATGAAGAGGCAATCCGGGGGTTCCGGGAGCGATACAACCTGCTCGTTGTTCTGGGGCCTACGGCATCAGGAAAGACGGGGATCGCCATCCGTCTGGCAAGGAGGATCAGCGGCGAGATCATCTCCGCCGATTCCCGTCAGGTCTATACCGGAATGGATTTGGGGACGGGGAAAGACCTCTCGGCATACGGCCGGGATGGACCCGCCGTTCCCTGTCATCTGATTGATATCATCCCGCCTACCGAGGAATTCAGCCTCTTTGCCTATCAGGAACGCTTTTACCGTTGTTTCCAAGAAATCTCGGGGCGGGGAAATGTCCCGATCCTGACGGGCGGGACGGGTCTGTATCTGGATGCCGTTGTCAGGGACTATCGCCTGCAGGCGGCGCCGGAAAATCGCAGTCTCCGCGAGGAATTGGCCAAGCAGGAGATGCCGGTTCTCCGCCGCCGTTTTCTGGCCCTTTGCCCGGCCATACACAATACCACCGATCTTCGGGAGCGAAAAAGGCTCATCCGGGCGATCGAGATTGCCGAATTCGCGCGGGATCACCCACGGGAGGCGGAACCTTCAGTGAGGATAGTCCCGCTTGTCATAGGGATACGCTGCCGGAGGGAAGACCTCCGCCATAAGATTACAGCCCGCCTCGAATCCAGGCTGGAGGCAGGGATGATCGAGGAGGTGCGGCAGCTCCACGCAAGCGGCGTCCCGTGGGAGCGGCTTGACTCCTTCGGCCTGGAATACCGGTATATCGCTCTGTATCTTCAGGGGAAAATGGCAGAGAAAGAAATGTTTCAGACGCTCAATACGCGCATTCATCAGTTTGCCAAGCGGCAGGAAACTTGGTTCAGGCGCATGGAGAGAAAGGGCGTCAGGATCCACTGGGTCGAGGGCGCCGATGAGGGCGCCGATGAGGCCGCCGCCCTCGACCTGATCGCCGGCAGGACGGCATAAAGCACTCGCCGGCCTCTCCCGCAGCGCCGGGAATCCCTCCTTTGTGCCCCGCCGCCCCCTCGTGCAGGAGGCCCCGTGGCCGGACCGCCCATCCGGGATGCGCAAAGGACTGCGTTCCCGCTTTTTTCCCGTTTCTGAATAGTTTCTTGACTGCCGCATCTCTTTTGAATATACTCCCCGCCTTCGTTTGTCCTGCCTGCCTGCCGCCGAAAGGGACAGGCCGAAAAGGGAACGGGACAGGGATATGGCGAAGCAGGTATAAATTATTACCGGGAAGGAATGATCGTGATCAAAAAAAAGGGGCGGCGTTTTCTTGTCGCGACGGCCTGTTTATTGGTGATGCTTGGGGGCTGCGGTTCAAGGGAAGAGCAGGCAAAAGAGGCCCCGCCCGTGATGGCGCCGAGCCGGGACGCCGCTGCCGCGCCGGAGGCGAAGACGACTGCCGAAACGGCGTCGGCGTCGGCAAAGAACGACGACTCTGGCCAAGTCGCGGTGGAAGTGGAAGGGGTCAAGCTGACCAAGGGGGATCTCGAGAGAGAATTGCAGAAAAAACTGGCGACGATCAAAGACCAGATCCCCGCCGAGAGTCTTGAACAGGCCAGGGCGGAGATCCGGAAAGGCCTGGTGGATGAGTTCGTCGTCCGCACTCTCCTGAACAGGGAGATCGGCAACAGGAAGATAGCCGCGACCGAAAAGGAGATCGCGGATGCCATGGAAGAGATCAGATCCCAGCTCCCCCCCGGCGTGACCATGGAAGCGCTGCTCAAGAAGAACATGATGGATGCCGCGAAGATGCGCGAGGAGATCGGGTTCAACGTCCAGATCAACAAGCTGATCACCCAGGAACTCGGGGGCAAGGTTAAGGCAACGGATAAGGAAATTGCCGATTTTTACGGGAAAAACAAGGATAAATTCAGGAAGCCGGAGACTGTCCGCGCCCGGCATCTCCTGGTGGCCAAAGCCCCTGAAGATACCGAAAAGATCAAGGCGGACAAAAAGACAAAGGCGGAAGAACTGAGAAAGCAGCTAACAGGGGGCGCGGATTTTGCCGATCTGGCTGCGAAGAATTCCGATTGTCCGAGCAAACAGAACGGGGGCGATCTCGATTTCTTTACCCGCGGACAGATGGTCAAGCCCTTTGAGGATGCGGCTTTTTCTCAGAAAAACAATGAGATCGGACCGGTGGTGGAAACCGATTTCGGCTTTCACATCATCCAGGTTCTCGAACATCACAGCGAGCAGGTCGCGAAACTCGAGGGGGACGTAAAGAAACGCATCGGCGCCTTCCTCGAACAGCAGAAACAGCAGGCGGCCTTCGACGGCCTGGTGAAGAAGCTCAAAAGCGGCGCGAATATCGTCGTCTACGGAAAGTGAACCGGGGGTGCAGGGGATGAGAAGCAGCAAGGCGGGAAAGGTTTGCGATCGCCTCTGGTACCTCGGCCGGGAGGAATCAGGGATCTACCTTCTCGAAGGAGAGAGGCGCTCACTTATCATCACGGGAGGGATGAGCTACCTGGCGCCGATGGTCATCGACCAGATGAGCGCCTTCGGCATCGAGGAAAAGGGGATCGGAAAAATGCTGATCCTCCATGCCCATTTTGATCATGTGGGGCTTTTCCCATTCTTCAAACGTCGCAATCCGGCAATCGAACTCTACGCCTCGGCCAGGGCGTGGGAAATCCTGCGGATGCCGAAGGGAATCGAGACGGTCAACGCCTTCGGCCGTCTCGTTGCGGAAAGGATGGGAATGACCGCGTCT
Organism: Pseudomonadota bacterium; assembly: GCA_018827585.1. Lineage (GTDB taxonomy): Bacteria > Desulfobacterota > Syntrophia > Syntrophales > UBA5619 > JAKAFS01. Next base: position 4,880 of record JAHJXP010000033.1, read on the forward strand.
CTGGCGGGACGCGATCTGGAGTGGCGAAACGATGTGGCCGGGACTGAGGTCTCCGAAGGGGATCAAATAGATTTGGGCGGCCTGACGGTCCGGATCCTGGAAACCCCCGGCCACTCCTCCTGCTCCATTTCCGCTTATGTTCCGGAGATTCGGGCGCTCTTTCCCTCGGACGGCGGCGGCATCCCTTATGCCGGGACGATCCTTCCCGCTGGAAATTCGAATTATACGCAGTACCAGGAGAGCCTCCGGAAGCTGGAACCTCTCGAGGTGGACATCCTCTGCGCCGATCATTACGGGTATGTGACGGGGCGGGAGGCGCGAGGGTACATCTCCCGGAGCATCGCCGCGGCCGCGGAGAAACGGGCCCTGATCGAAGCGACTTACCGGCGCACCGGTTCCATCGAGGAAACAGCAGCGGAGCTGGTGGTGGAGGTATACAACCGACGGCCGGACTATTTCCTCGCGCCGGAGATCTATGCCGGGGTCTACCGCCAGACGGTCCGTCACATTGCACGGGCGCTGGATAAATCGGCCTGAAAAATACGCCTCCCTCTTTTCGATCCGCACGGGGTGAGAGTTTTGAAAATCAGATCCCTTCGCGCTCAAGACATTTTTTCGCGCTTACGGAATCTGATTTTCCGGTTGCGCAAAGGTCTCGGGGGTATCGTTCAGAAAGAGTGTTCCTTGCCCGGAAAAGCGCCGGATCTCACCTCCTCCGCATACCGTCTGACGGCCTCTCTCATCTGCGGGGCGAAGTCGGCGTATTTTTTCACAAATCGCGGCGTGAATCTCTCAAAGGTCCCCAGCATGTCGTTGGTGACGAGGACCTGGCCGTCGCAGTCCGCTCCGGCGCCGATGCCGATCGTGGCGATGCCGAGCGAACGGGTGATCTCGCCGGCCACATCCGCCGGAACGCACTCCAGAACGAGCGAAAAGGCGCCGGCCTCTTCGATGATCCGGGCGTCTTCAATGATCCGCCGGGCCGCTTCATCGCCCCTTCCCTGAACCTTGAATCCGCCGAACTGCTGGATGGATTGCGGGGTAAGTCCCAGATGACCCATGACCGGGATTCCACAGGCGGTCATGCGCCTGATCGCCTCCGCAACCTCTCTTCCCCCCTCTAACTTGACCGCCTGGGCGTCCGTCTCTTTCAGGAAGCGGCCGGCATTCCGAAGGGCGTCTTCAACGGAAACCTGGTAGGACATGAAGGGCATGTCGCCGATCACCATCGCCCTCTGCACGCCCCGGCAGACCGCCTTCGTGTGGTGGATCATCTCGTCCATCGTGACGGGGAGAGTGGTGGCGTAGCCGAGGACGACCATTCCCAGCGAATCGCCCACCAGCAGGGCGTCGATACCGGACTGATCGAGAAGGAAGGCCGTCGGATAGTCGTACGCGGTCAGCATGCTGATCTTTACACCCCTTCGCTTCATATCGCGAAAAACGGCCGTCGTCACCCTGGTTGTTTCCGGGGACATGTTTCAATCTCCTTCCAGAATTTTTTTAATCAACCCCGCCTTTTGCGGGGAGAGGGATTTCTTCTTCAGGGCCAATTCCAGGGTCATCAGTCCCATGGCGCGATAAGCGGGCAGATATGGGGGAAGTCTTTCACTGAAAACAGCGAGGTGCTGTTCGATGGTGCCCTCATCGCCTCTGGCGATGGGCCCCGTCAACGCCTGAACGGTCCCTCTCGTTTCGATGTTGTTGAGCGTGCCCCGGACCAGGGGCCAGAAGGCACGGATCGCCTCGTCCCGGCTCAGCCCGAGCGAGAGGTAGATCTCTTCCGCCATGTGGATCAGCGCGGTGAGGTAGTTTGAGACCAGACATGCCGCTGCATGATAGAGGGGCTTGATGGCCTCGGGCACTTCAAAGGGGATGCCGCCCAGTTCCCGGACGAGGGCAAAGGACCAATCCCGGAGGTTGTCCCCGGCCGTGACGCCGAAGGTGCTCGAGGGGATGTTCCGGATGGCGCCTTCGAGGTCGGCGAAGGATTGAATGGGGTGAATGCTGGCCACCGCAGCCCCCGCCTCTTTGGCGGGTTCCAGGAGATCAAGCCCGCCCGCCCCGCTCATGTGAATGACCTTGTCACCGTGCTTAAACCCTCCCTTTTCGGCAATCTCGCGACAGACGGGGGCGATGCTGTCATCGGGTGTTGTGATGAAGATGCACGTGGCAAGGGAGGCGGCCTGGGCATTAGCGTCGGCCGGGAAAGGCCTGCCTCCGGTGTAGCGGATCCGTTCCTCGAGAGAAATCCGGGAGCGGCCGGTCACCGCAACGATGGGATAACCGGCCTTGCAAAGAAGATGACCGATGGCCGTTCCCGCCCGGCCCAGGCCGATGATGGCGATATTTTCCTTGCGGTGTGAGCTGACCGGCATCAGGCTACCCTCATGAAAAAACCTCCCGCAAAATCCCCGGAAGGTAAAGATGGATAGCCCGATCATCGTGAAATAGCTTTATCCGTCTCAGTCCGTGCCGGGGATCCAAGCGGTCGATCACGACTAACACAGATGCCGCGGGCAGTCAATAAAAATCCAGGCGAAATTGCACTTTTGCGGTATGCTGCCGGCCACGCGACCGCGGATGGGCCCCTCAGCTCTTTCCTTGTATTCTAAGCCCTTGTTGTATATATATAAGAAAAAAAGGCGGCGGGGCGCATGGATTCGGTTGAACTGATGGTATTCGATATGGATGGGACCCTTGTGCGGTCGGGTGAAGATTTGATTGCGGCCGTAAGCCACACCCTGAAGACGCTCGGGCTGCCGGCGCTTGCATCCGAGACCATCAGAGGATTCATCGGCGACGGGGTGGAGATCCTGGTCAGCAGGGCCCTTGGTCCCCATTCCGGAGAATGCCTGGAGCAGGCGATGGAGGTATTCTCGGCCCATTACACGGAACACCTGCTCGATCACACGACGCTCTATCCGGATGTCCTGACCGTGCTTGACCATTTTACAGATAAACGGAAGGTCATCCTGACCAACAAGACACAGCGATATGCCGTCAAGATCGCAGAGGGACTGGGGATAGCTTCCCGATTCCTGGAGATTGTCGGCGGGGGCTACGCCCCGTATGCGAAACCGGACCCGCGGCTGCTGCATCTTGTCATGGAGAAATGGGGGGCGGCCCCCGCGCGGACGGTCATGATCGGCGACGGCGTCAACGATATCCTCCTGGCCCGGCGGGCCGGAGCGTTGAGCTGCGCATTTCTGGGCGGCCTGACGCAGAGGGACATCCTTCTCTCCCTTGCCCCTGACCGGACCTGCGAGGCTTTGACGGAGTTGAAGAATCTCTTTGTCTGAAGCCCCGGGAAGAAATCGGCAAACCGCCTTGCTTGAAATTTCGACTGATATGCTTAAAGAGGTAAGGAAAACCATAGAGAAATACGCCATGCTGGCGCGGGGCGATCATCTGCTCGTTGCGGTTTCGGGCGGTCCGGATTCCGTGGCCCTCCTGCGCGCGCTTGTTCTTATGTCCGCCGAATATCAACTGCGCCTGACGGCTGCGCACCTCAACCACGGCCTCCGGGGAGCCGAGGCGGGGAGGGAGGAGGATTTTGTCCGCCGTCTCTCGGAAGGCATGGGGCTTGACTGCCTCTTTAAAACGGTCGACATCCGCATGCTCCGGAAGGGCAGGGGGCAATCGCTGGAGGAGATCGGGCGGGAGGAGCGGTACCAGTTTTTGAAGGAAGCGGCCCTAACGTGCGGGGCTGGGAAAATCGCCACCGGGCATCACCGCGACGATCAGGCGGAAACCGTTCTGATCAATCTGCTCCGGGGGAGCGGTCCCGAGGGACTCAAGGGGATTGCGCCGGTGAGTGAGAACCGGATCATCCGTCCCCTGCTGCGTGTGGGAAGAGGGGAGATCCTGGAATTTCTGAAGGGCGAGGGACTGGCCTACATGACCGACAGCTCCAATTTGAGCCCCGTTTTCCTGCGCAACAGGATCAGAAACGATTTGATCCCGGAATTGACCAAAAACTACAATCCCCGGATTGCCGCGGGACTCTCCCAGACGGCCGAGATCATCCGCCGGGAGGACGATTATCTGCAGGACGTAGTCCGGCAGATAATCGCTCGCTGGGGGCTTGTTCCGGGGACTGGGGAGCTGTTATTGCCCCTGACGGAGTTTCTTGGTTTGCACGAGGCCCTGCAGGGGCGGATCATCAAATACCTGCTGGAGGCATTTACCCCCTCGGGAAGGGGGGTCGGCTATCGCCATATCGATGCTGTTCTGGGGCTCTGCCGTAATGTGCAGCGTCGCCGCGCGTCTCTGGATCTCCCCTACCTGATCGGCGTGGAAAAACAGGAGGACACCCTCCGAATCGGAAAGGAGAGCAGCCGAACCAGGAGAGGCGCCGCGAGGAAGACGCCGCCCGCCGGGTTTTCCTACACTTTGGATGTCCCCGGAAAATTATATCTGCCCGAGACAGGCGCAACGATCCGTTGCGAATTCGTTGAAAAACCGGATTTCCAGGAAATGCTGGAGCTGCCGGATACGGCCTTCATGGATTATGAGCGCATCGTGCCCCCCCTGACCGTGAGAAACGTGCGGCCGGGCGACAGGATGGCCCTGCTCGGGATGGGCGGAACAAAAAAAATAAAATCCTACTTCAGCGACCGGAAGATCCCGCTTTGCCGCAGGGGGGAGATCCCGCTTCTTGTCGATGCCCGGTCGGTGGTCTGGATTGCCGGCGAAAGGATCTGCGAGCGGGTCAAGGTGACCGCCGAGACAAAAACGGTCTTGAAAGCAGAAATGACGACTTCGTAAAAAGTCCGGATGCTGCGTTGCGCTTCATCATTCGTCGTTGCAGCGTACGGAAAAGTACGCCTCACTCCTCAGGGTTCGCGCGCCTTGCCTGCGGCCTTTTTACGAAGCCGTCTCATTTTCGCGATTTTTAAGACTTTTTAAGAGGGTGTCAGAAATGGTTTGAAATAGGCGCGGTGTTATTATAATAGAGAACACCGGCAAGATAGAGGGTCGGCTAAATCAAAAACGGCTGACCTTGATCTTTTCAGATAAAAGGAGAAAACTCAATTGAATCCCCTGCAAAAAAACATTGCGTTGTGGCTCGTGATCAGTCTTGTGTTTGTGATGATATACCACCTTTTCAACCAGCCCAAGACCGCCCAGATGGATATCATCTACAGCGATTTTTTAAACTATGTGGACAAGAACCAGATCACCGAGGTGACTATCCAGGGAGACAACATCACCGGAAGGATGTCCAGCGGAAAGGCCTTCAAAACCTACGCCCCCAAGGATGCAGGCGCCATTGCCCTGCTCAAGGAAAAAGGGGTCCGGATCTCCGCCAAACCGGCGGATGACTCGCCCTGGTATATGACCGTCCTGGTCTCCTGGCTTCCAATGCTGCTCTTGATCGGCGTCTGGATATTTTTCATGAGACAGATGCAGGGAGGCGGCGGCAAAGCCATGGCCTTCGGAAAAAGCCGGGCCCGGCTGGTCACCGACAAATCGAAAAAGGTGACCTTCGCCGATGTGGCCGGCATTGAGGAGGCCAAGGCCGAACTCCAGGAGGTCATCGATTTTCTCCGTGATCCCAAAAAATACACCCGGTTGGGGGGGAGGCTCCCCAAAGGACTGCTCCTTGTAGGACAGCCGGGGACGGGGAAAACCCTCCTTGCCCGGGCCATTGCCGGCGAGGCGGACGTCCCGTTTCTGAGCATCAGCGGCTCCGATTTCGTGGAGATGTTCGTTGGGGTCGGAGCGTCGCGGGTCCGGGATCTGTTCAATCAGGGCAAGAAAAACGCCCCCTGCATCATCTTCATCGACGAGATCGATGCGGTGGGGCGTCATCGGGGCGCCGGTCTGGGAGGGGGGCACGATGAAAGGGAGCAGACCCTCAATCAGCTTCTCGTTGAAATGGACGGTTTTGAATCCAATGAGGGAGTGATCCTCGTTTCGGCCACGAACAGACCGGATGTCCTCGATCCCGCCCTGCTGCGCCCCGGTCGTTTCGACCGGCAGGTCGTCGTGCCGCTGCCGGATGTCAAGGGGAGGGAAAAGATTTTACAGGTCCACGCCCGGAAAACCCCCCTCGAGGAGGATGTCGAGTTTGCCGTCATCGCCCGCGGCACGCCCGGTTTCTCCGGGGCCGACATCGAAAATCTCGTCAACGAATCGGCGCTGTACGCCGCCAGATTCGGCAAGGACAAGGTGGGAATGAGCGACTTCGAGTTTGCCAAGGACAAGGTCCTCATGGGATCGGAACGCAAGAGCATGGTCATCAGCGATTCCGAGAAACGAAACACCGCCTATCATGAATCGGGGCACGCCCTGGTGGCCAGGATGCTGCCCGGAACGGACCCGATCCATAAGGTGACCATCATTCCGCGGGGCCACGCCCTAGGCGTGACACAACAGCTGCCGGTGGACGAAAAGCACACCTATCCGCGGGAATATCTGATCAACAACATCGTCATCCTCCTGGGGGGGCGTGCCGCCGAGGAGCTGGTACTCAAGGACTTCACCTCCGGCGCCGGCAACGACATTGAACGCGCGACCAATCTTGCCCGAAAAATGGTCTGTGAATGGGGCATGAGCGAAGAAATGGGACCTCTGAGCTACGGGAAGAAAGAAGAACAGATCTTCCTGGGGCGCGAATTTGCAACCCACAAGGACTACAGCGAGGATACCGCCAAGAAGATCGACAAGGAAGTATCTCTGATCGTCAGGACATGCTATGAGACCGCCAAGAAGATCCTGTCGGATCGCATCGATATCCTCCACCGAATCGCATCGGCGCTCCTGATAAAGGAGGTCCTGAACGCACCCGAACTCGACGAGATCATCGGAATAGGGCCTCTGCAGGATGTCGCGGCCTCCGCTCTCGAAGGAACGGACGAAGATCCATCCGGAGAGGCGCCGAAAATCCCAGGATAGGAAAGCGTATTCGCAAAATGCCCGTGGGGATGAAAGATCGGCAGGGGCCGGAAAAATGAAGCCCGGCCGGTGAAGACGCCCCCTCCTTCCGGCAGGCATTAAGGCAAAGTTGCGGACATGGAAGAGCTTATAGTGCGATATGTTCACTTGACCTCCGAGGGAGAGGCCAGGGATCTCCTGAAGGGATTGGGGGCCGACCCGTACGGGATTCAGGCCATGCTCCCCAAGATGATCCACGTGAATATCTTCCTCGAAGGGCTGGAGTGCAAGGTCGCCAACATAATCAAACAGGAAATGCTCTCCCTCGGCGGGGATGCGGCCGTGGCCCGCGGGACGGTGGCCTGCAGCATTCCCCGGACGGACGTCGTTCTGATGGGGACGTTCAAGCAGGTGCAGCGGTTTACCGAAAAAATCGCCTCCCAACCCTTCGGTTTAAAAAGGATATCCCACCGGGTCCGCGAGGTTCTCAAGAACATCTTTACCGAGTCCGTGTCCGTCCGAACGGCGCGAAGAGAGCTCCAAATCGGCCGTAAGACGCTGATCATGGGGATCCTCAACTGCACGCCGGACTCTTTTTCCGACGGCGGGAGTTTTGCTTCGCCGGAAAGGGCCGTGGAAGAGGGGATCAGGATGGCGGAGGAAGGGGCGGATATCATCGATATCGGCGGCGAGTCGACCCGCCCCGGATCGGACCCCGTCCCCGCGGACGAGGAACTCAGGCGGGTGATCCCCGTGATCCGGGAGATTGCCGGGAGGATCGACCTCCCCTTGTCGATCGATACCATGAAGGCGGTCGTGGCGCGGGAGGCCCTGGCCAATGGGGCGGAGATCGTAAATGACGTCAGCGCGATGACTTTCGACGATTCCATGGCGAAGGTCGTCGCCGAGGCGGGGGCCGCCGTCGTCCTTATGCACATGCGGGGCAGGCCAAAAGAGATGCAGAAGGGGGACCTGACCTACCGTTCCCTGCAGGGCGAGATCATCGCTTTCCTCCAAGGACGCATAGAAAAGGCGGGGGAGGGCGGCATCGCTCCCGAGCAGATCATGGTCGATCCGGGGCTGGGGTTCGGCAAGACGGCAGCGGACAGCATGCGGCTGATTCGCTACCTTGGCGAATTCAAGGTGCTGGGGCGGCCGATCGTGACCGGCGCTTCCCGGAAATCCTTTATCGGCTCGGTTACGGGAGGCGAGCCTCGGGAGCGGGTGGAAGGGACGGCCGCGGCGGTCACGGCGGCCATTATGAACGGAAGCCGGATTATCAGGGTCCATGACGTGGCGACGATGAAGAAGGTGGCGGCGATGGCGGACGCCTTGAACTGGGCGTAGAGAGGGCGGCAAGCGGTGGCGGAGTACCGATCTTCTTTTGTCCTGATTTCAAATAGTCCGCGGGAGACCTTCCGGATCGGGAAGATTCTCGGCCGGTTTCTGAAGGGCGGGAATTGCGTCGCCCTGACTGGGGAGCTGGGGGCCGGCAAGACCAACCTGACCCAGGGGATCGCCAGCGGTCTCGGCGTACCCGACAGCTATGCGGTCACTTCGCCGACGTTTACCCTGATCAATGAGTACCCCGGCAGAGATGCCCTCCTCTTTCACCTGGACGTCTATCGCCTGACCGGCCCGGCGGACCTGGAAGAGATGGGATATGAGGAGTACCTCCTCGGCAACGGCGTGCTGGTCATCGAGTGGGCGGAGAGGATACTCGAGGCCGTCCCGGATGAAGCCCTGTTCGTCGTTATTTCCGCGCTGGATGAGAATGTGAGAAAAATAGAATTTTCCGGTTGCCCGGACAGGATCGGTTTCTGGGAGCGGGCCTTCAGGGAAGGAGGAAGCGAATAGATGGCGCTTGTAGTTCAGAAGTACGGCGGGACATCGGTCGCCAACATCGACAAGATCGCGAATGTGGCGAAGAATGTGATCCGGACGAAACAGGAAGGCAATGACGTAGTCGTCGTCCTGTCGGCCATGGCCGGAGAGACGGATCGTCTAATCCGGCTGGCGCAGAAAGCAGCGGACGAGCCGGACGCAAGGGAGTATGACTCCCTGATTTCCACAGGAGAGCAGGTGACCGTGACGCTGCTGGCGATCATGCTCAACGGCCTGGGCTGTCCGGCAAAATCCTTCCTCGGTTTTCAGGTCAGGGTTCTTACCGACCGGGCCTTCAGCAAGGCCCGGATCCTGGAGGTGGACACGACCTCCATCAGGGATGAATTAAAGAAGGGGACCATTGTGGTGGTGGCCGGTTTTCAGGGCGTGGATCCGGAAAACAACATCACCACCCTCGGCAGGGGGGGATCGGACACCAGCGCTGTGGCCCTGGCGGCGGTGCTGAAGGCAGATGTATGCGACATCTATACCGACGTTGACGGCGTGTATACCACCGATCCCAACATCTGCCCCAAGGCGCGGCGGCTGGACCGAATCACCTATGATGAGATGCTGGAGATGGCCAGGGCGGGGGCAAAGGTTCTTCAGCCGCGCTCCGTGGAGCTCGCAAAGAAATACAATGTGCCCGTACGTATAAAATCCTCGTTCACGGACGAAGGGGGAACATTGGTGACGAAGGAGGGGAGGGATATGGAAAAGGAAGTGTTATCCGGCGTAACCTATGATCGGGATCAGGCAAAAATAACGGTGGTCCGTGTTCCCGATAAGCCCGGTGTGGCGGCCCGTCTGTTCACGCCCCTTTCGGAGCGCAACATCGTGGTTGACATGATCATCCAGAATGCAAGCAGCGACGGATATACGGATCTGACCTTTACCGTGTCCCGGAAGGATATCCGGGAAGCGACCCGGATCACCTCCGAAGCGGCCGGAGCGATCGGGGCGGACAAGGTGGAGGTGGACGACAATGTAGCGAAGGTATCGATCATCGGCGTGGGGATGATCAGCCACTCCGGAGTTGCCGCAAAGATGTTCCAGGCGCTTGCGCGGGAGGGGATCAACATCATGATGATCAGCACCTCCGAAATCAAGGTGTCGTGCGTAGTGGAGGCAAAATACACGGAGCTGGCGGTGACGGTTTTACACGACGCCTTCGGGCTGGAAAAGGAATCGTAGATGCATCTGAGCCAAGGGCAACGCCTGGGCGCCTTTACAGTCCTGATCGTTTCCCTGGCCCTCTACGGAGGTTCGCTGTTCAACGCCGAGCGACAGGTTCGGGAATCGCCCCTGCCCTGGGGAGACCAGGGAGCGGCTACGGTAGCCGTAGAAGTCAGGGACGATCGGGGAACAGCCGGGATCTATTTCTTTCCGGAGGGGACGGCCCTTCCGGAAATCCTCAAAGCCGCGGGGGTAGAGGAAGGATCGGGGAAAGAAGGGATCGCGATCCCCGCCGGCGCCGACGGTTTCACCGTAACCGTCTCTGCAAATAAAGAGGGGCTGGCGATCGGCAATTTGTCGGCGGTCCGGAGACTTGCCCTGGGGCTTAAAATCGATCTTAATCGCGCCACGGAAGAGGATCTTGTCCTCGTGCCCGGCATCGGCGAAAGGCTTTCCGCACAAATTGCAGAGCTGAGACGGGAGCGGGGGAGATTTGAAGACCTTGCGGATCTTGCAGCCGTTCCGGGAATAAAGGAAAAGAGATTGGGCGAACTAAAAAAATATCTGACGGTGAAAACGACCCCCTGAGCCGTGCAAATCCCCGTCCAAAGAGCGTAACAGCAAGGCAAAAACAGCCTGGTCCCTTTTGCATCCCGACTGCATAAAAGGAGGGGCCTGCCGGATGCGCCCCGATCAGGGGGTCCGGTTCCCATTGCTGTATTTGTGAAAATTCTCCAGGACGCGCTTTACGTAGGTCTGTGTCTCCCGATAGGGCGGGATGCGGTTGTTGTGCCGAAGAACGGCATTTTCACCTGCGTTGTAAGCGGCCAGCACCAGGGGCAGATTGCCGTTAAACAGGTTCATGAGATAGCGCAGGTAGCGGACGCCTCCCTCGATGTTGTTCTCGGGCTGGAAGGAATCCTGGACATTAAGCGTGGCCGCCGTCGCCGGCATCAGCTGCATCAAACCCCGCGCGCCGACGGGCGATACGGCCCGGTGATTGAAGTTGGATTCCGCCTTGATGATGGCTTTGACCAGGGCGGAGTCGACGCTGTACTTCTCGGAGGTTCGGGAAATCAGGTCGTCGTAGCGGGTGATATCGCCTCCCAGTTGAAGGATGACCCGCTTCTCTTTCATGACGAGGATGTAAGGAACGGGCGCCGTAGGGACATTGGTCAGGTGGATGATCCCCTCCGCGTCCACGTATTTGTATATGTCGGCCCTGCCCTCCGGAGCGGGGGCGACAATGACGGGCAGAAAAAGAAGCGGGAGAATGAATCTTCGCAATATATCCACCATCCCTGACGGCTTCGTAAAAAGTCCGGATGCTGCGTGGCGCTTCATCCCTCGTCATTGCGGCGTACGCCAAAGTACACCTCATTCCTCAGGATTCGCGCGCCTTGCCGGAGCCTGCCCCGGCGAAGGCCGGGGGCCTTTTTACGAAGCCGTCCAATTTTCGCGACTTCCAAGACATTTTACGAGGTCGGCATCCCTCGCACGATTCGATTCTTCAAGATCATCTATTACATATACTTCAATCCTTTTCCCAGTTCAAGGTTTTTGTGTTTCATTATCCTTGACATGGCCTGCTGATGGTGGTAAAAAGCCGCCGGATCGAGGTGATTCGAGTCGGGGCGTGGCGCAGTCTGGTAGCGTATCTGAATGGGGTTCAGAGGGCCGGTGGTTCAAATCCACTCGCCCCGACCAGTGAGAAAGAAAACCGCCGAAAAGGCGGTTTTTTTAATGCCTTGCAGAGGCCATGCGATGAATGAGGTTGACAATAGCGGGCGGCAATGCATATAAAGGTACATGATTCTACCATGCGAGAGTGGCGGAACTGGTAGACGCACTGGATTTAGGATCCAGCCCGCCTGAGCGGATAGGGGTTCAACTCCCCTCTCTCGCACCAATCATTACGGAATCGTCAAGGATTATCCGGACATATCATGTAAAGGAGCATATTGCCGTGAGTGACATCAGTGCCGCCGTGAATATTGAAAGCATCAGTTCCGTCAAAATGAAGCTGTCTTTTGACATCCCCTGGGCGGATGTGAAAAGCGAGCTGGATGCGGTTTACCGACAGGTGGGGAAGACCGCCAAGATAAAAGGGTTCAGGCCGGGCAGGATCCCGAGGGAGATTCTGGAGCGGTACTACCGCCGGCAGGCGGAGGAAGAAACTGCGTCCAATCTGGTGAACCGGCAATACTGGAAGACGCTTCAGGAAAAGCAGATTCCTGCGGTGACAAGGCCCGAGATCGAGCAGAAGGAGATTGAAGCTGAAAAGGAATTCAGTTTTTCGGCAACGTTCGAGGTGGAGCCCGTCATTGAACCGCAGGACTATCTCGGCCTGGAACTTGAAAAGGAAGAGCCGGTCGTGACGGAAGAAGACCTTGCAGCGAGGATGCAGGAGCTCCGCAAGATGTTTGCGACGATGGAAGAGACGCACGAGGAGCGCGGGGTGCTCCCCGGGGATTTCGTGACCATCGATTATGAGGGGTCTCTTGCCGGGGAAATGCTTAAAGAACTCAAGTCCGAAAATTACTTCCTGGAGATCGGTTCCAATGCGTTTGTCTCCGGTTTCGAGGATCAGCTGATCGGAATGAAAAACGGGGAAACTGGTTCGATTGCGGTCAAGTTCCCCGAAACCTACAACGCCTCTCATCTGGCGGGAAAGGATGTCGCATTCACGGTCAGGGTCAAGGGGATTCGTGTCAAGAAGCTTCCGGAGATCGACGAAGAATTCATCAAAAACTTCGAGAGGTACGACTCACTGGAAGCCCTCAGGGCCGAGGTGCGGAAGGCCATCGAGGAGGAGAAAAGACGCCGGAGCGATGCCGAGCTTGAAAGACATATATACGCCAAGCTTCTGGAGAACAATGACTTCGAGGTCCCCGGATCCTTGGTGGAGCTGGAGATCTATCACATGATGTCCGATGCGCAGCGGAGGATGGCGGCCGGGGGCATGGACCCGAAGCGGGCGGCCGATTTCAGCTTCAGGCTCCATGATCAGTTCCGGGAAGAGGCGCTCCGGACCGTGAAGGTGGGCCTGCTCCTGAAGAGCATTGCCGCGAAAGAGGCTTTGCAAGTCGGCGAAGACGAGCTGGAAAAGGAGATCCGGGAGATCGCTTTGCAGAGAGATCAGGATTATCAGACTGTCAGGGTAAAGCTTGAAAAAGACGATCTGATCGAAAATATCAGAAACGTGCTCCTGAACCGGAAAACCTATGAATTCCTGCGGGAAAAGGCCACGATCACCCCGGTCCGGAAAGAAAGGACCGAAACCGCGGAGGAAGGAAAATGACCCTTATACCTATGGTGGTGGAGCAGGACGGACGGGGGGAGAGGGCCTTTGATATCTATTCGAGGCTCCTGAAGGATCGCATCATTTTCCTCGGAACGGCCATCAATGACGAGGTGTCGAACCTGGTGATCGCCCAGATGCTCTATCTCGAATCGGAGGACCCGGACAAGGAGATCTTTTTTTACCTGAATACGCCCGGCGGGCATGTCAGTTCGGGCCTGGCGATTTACGATACCATGCAGTACATCAAACCCGCGGTCTGCACGGTCTGCATGGGACAGGCGGCCAGTATGGGCGCGCTCCTGCTGGCGGCGGGCCAGAAGGGGAAAAGGTATGCCCTGCCCCATTCGCGGATCCTGATCCACCAGCCATTGGGCGGATTTCAGGGACAGGCAACGGATATCGACATTCAGGCAAGGGAGATTCTGCGGCTGAAAGAGGAGCTCAACATGATCCTGGCCGAACTGACGGGGCAGCCCATGGTGAAAATCACCGCCGACACGGAGCGCGATTATTACATGACCGGCGCTCAAGCCAAGGGGTATGGTATAATAGACGAAATCATCGTCAAGAAGGTTTGACGGTTAGCGCGCCTTGCCGGCGCCTGCCCCGGCGAAGGCCGGGGGAGTTTTTTACGAAGCCGGGCTAAATTCAAGGCTTTTGCGACTTTTTACGAGAGCGTCAAGTTTGACGATCCGTTACAGAGGGGTTTGAATAGTGAAAAAAGGAAGAGAGCAACAGGAAGGGAGGGGGCTTCTGTTCTGTTCGTTCTGCGGCAAGAACCAGAATGAAGTCAAAAAGCTGGTTGCCGGCCCCACTGCTTACATCTGCGACGAATGCATCGAGTTGTGCCGCTGCATCGTCGAAGAGGAGTGCGAAAAACCCGGCGCGGATGAATTGCGCAAAGGAATACCGGAGCCCAGAGAGATTGCCAGGTTTCTGGATCAGTACGTCATCGGTCAGGAAAGATCAAAAAGGGTCCTGTCCGTGGCCGTATATAATCATTACCGCCGGTTGTTTACGCGGGTGGACATGGGCGGGGTCGATATCCAGAAGAGCAATATCCTTCTGATCGGACCGACCGGGTCCGGAAAAACGCTTCTGGCCAAGACGCTGGCAAGGGTGCTCAATGTGCCCTTCACGATTGCCGATGCGACCACGCTGACGGAGGCGGGCTATGTGGGCGAGGATGTGGAAAATATCATCCTCAGCCTTCTGCAGAACGCCGATTATGATGTGGAGAAGGCGTCAAAAGGGATTGTCTATATCGACGAAATCGACAAGATCGCAAAGAAATCGGGCAATCCCTCCATCACGAGGGATGTGTCGGGAGAGGGAGTCCAGCAGGCCCTGCTCAAGATCATCGAAGGGACGATGGCCAACATTCCGCCCAAGGGGGGAAGGAAGCACCCCCAGCAGGAATTTATCCAGGTGGACACGACGAACATCCTGTTCATCTGCGGGGGGGCCTTCAACGATCTCGCCGATATCATCGCCCACCGGATCGGCGTCAACGCGATGGGTTTCGGGGCGGACGTCAGGAGCAAGAAGGAGAAGAGGATCGACCCGATTCTACAGGAAGTCCGGCCGGAGGATCTGCTGAAATTCGGGCTGATCCCGGAGTTTATCGGCAGACTGCCGGTTATCGCGACATTGAACGAACTGACCCAGGATGAACTGATCCATATATTGGTGGATCCCAAAGATGCCATCATCAAGCAGTATCAGAAGCTGTTCGAGCTGGAAGGGGTCAAACTGAAATTTACCGAGGGCGCGCTTAAGGCCGTCGCCAAACTCTCCGCGGAGAGGAAGTCGGGGGCGCGCGGTTTGCGGGCGATTCTGGAAAATACGATGCTCGATATCATGTACGATTTGCCTTCAATGCGTGATGTAAGGGAGTGTGTGATCAGCGAAGAAGTCGTGCTCAACAAGGAAAAGCCGATCCTCCTTTTTGAAAAGAAATCGGAAACGGCTTGATTTTACAGCTTATCAGCAGAAAGAAGACAGAATGTTTGATCGTGAAAATTACGGGGGAGCGGGGGAGCGGATCATGGACATCCCGCTTTTGCCGCTCCGGGACGTGGTGGTCTTCCCCCATATGATCGTTCCCCTTTTTGTGGGCAGGGAAAGGTCCATTGCCGCCCTGGAATCGGCGATGAAGGAAGAAAAGGGGATCTTTCTGGTGGCTCAGAAAAGCGCCCAGAAGGACGACCCCGGAGAGCAGGACATCCATCAGATCGGGACGATCGGGATAATCATCCAGCTCCTGCGTCTGCCCGATGGCACGGTAAAGGTGCTGGTCGAGGGGAAGAAGAGGGGGATCATCCGTAAATATCTCCCCTGTGAAGATTTTTACCTGGTCTGCGCCGAAGAAATGAAAGATCTTGAGATGGCGGACAAGGTCAGGGTGGAAGCCCTGAGGAGAAGCGTCCGGGAGTCGTTTGAAACCTACGCCAAGATGACCAAAAAAGTGCATCTGGAGATGGTGGGGACCATCGCCTCCATCGAGGATCCCTCGAAACTGGGCGACGTCATCATCTCCCAGATCAACGCCAAACTGGATGACAAGCAGAAGATTCTCGAGATTGCCAGTGTCCCCGAGAGAATGGAAGCGATCTATGAGCTGGTGCTCTCTGAGATCGAAATCCTCCAGGTTGAGGAGAAGATAAAAAGAAGGGTCAAGAAACAGATGGAAAAGACCCAGAAGGATTACTACCTCAACGAGCAGATGCGGGCCATCCAGAAGGAAATGGGGGAGAAGGACGATTTCCGGAACGAAATCGTCGAACTGGAGAAGAGGCTCAAACAGAAGAAGCTTTCCGAAGAGGCCCACAAGAAGGTCAAGCAGGAAATCAAGAAGATGCAGATGATGGCGCCGATGTCCGCGGAGTCGACGGTGGTCCGAAACTACATCGACTGGCTGTTGGACATGCCCTGGTCCGAAAAGACGGAAAACGGTTACACCCTGACTGAATCTGAGAAGATTCTCGAAGAGGATCATTACGGACTCAAGCAGGTCAAGGAGCGGATCATCGAATATTTGGCCGTCCAGACCCTCGTGCAGAAGAACAAGGGGCCGATCCTCTGCCTTGTAGGACCTCCAGGCGTCGGAAAGACCTCGATCGCCAAGTCGGTGGCCCGTGCCACGAACCGGAAATTTGTCCGGCTTTCCCTGGGCGGTGTCAGAGACGAGGCTGAAATCAGGGGACACCGGCGGACCTATATCGGCGCCATGCCGGGAAAGATCATCCAGCTCCTCAAAAAGGCCGGAACGAACAATCCCGTGTTCTGCCTCGACGAGGTAGATAAGCTGTGCTCCGATTTTCGCGGCGATCCTTCGTCGGCACTGTTAGAGGTCTTGGATCCCGAACAGAACTACGCCTTCAACGACAATTATCTGGAGGTCGACTACGATCTCTCCGATGTCATGTTCATCACCACGGCCAATATCCTCCAGACGATCCCGCCAGCTCTCCAGGACCGGATGGAAGTCATCCGCCTGGCCGGCTACACGGAGCCGGAAAAACTGAATATCGCCAAGCGCTTCCTTGTGCACAAAGAGAAGGAAGCCAACGGGCTGAAAAACGGAGGGGTCCTTTTTACCGACGGTGCGCTGTTGACGATCATCCGTCAATATACAAGGGAGGCAGGGGTAAGGAACCTGGAGCGGGAAATCGCTTCCATCTGCAGGAAAGTTGCGAGAAAGATCGTGACGGACGGCGGGGAAAAGCGGATCCGGATTTCGTCGAAATCGATCCCGGGGTATCTGAGCGTTCCGAAATTCCGTCACGGGGAAACCGAGGGGCGGGATGAGATCGGACTGGCGATCGGCCTTGCCTGGACCGAGGTCGGCGGGGAACTCCTGGCGATCGAGACCTCCCTGATGCAGGGCACCGGGAAAATGACCCTGACCGGGAAACTCGGAGATGTGATGCAGGAGTCGGCGCAGGCGGCGCTCACCTACGTCCGCGCCCGGGCTGGAAAATTCGGACTGCCGGAAGGGTTTTACAAGGAGACGGATATCCATGTTCATGTGCCGGAGGGCGCCATTCCCAAGGATGGACCCTCCGCCGGGATCACCATGGCTGCCTCCATCGCCTCCGCTTTCATCCGGCGCAAGGTCAGGGGCGATCTGGCCATGACGGGGGAGATCACCCTCAGAGGCAGGGTGCTGCCGATCGGGGGGCTTAAAGAAAAGCTCCTCGCCGCCCACCGGGGGAATATCCGTACAGTCATTATCCCCAAGGACAACGAAAGGGATCTGGCGGACGTCCCGGCCAACATCCTGAAGGACCTGGAGATCATCTTCGTGGAGCATGTCGATGAGGTCCTGAAGGTGGCGCTTCTCCCCGAGGAAAAAAAAGAGGAGACGGATCGTCCAGAAGGGGGGGATGCAATCCTGCCCATCCGGGAAGCCGTCGCGGAAGGAACCAGCATCCCCCTGCCCGGATCCTGTTCCGGGATGCCGGGGAAAAGGGGACAACTTAGTCCTTGACAAGGGGAGGTATAGCTGTTAGAAAGCCCCGCAGAAAAAAGGCGTGCACGGGCGGGTAGCTCAGCTGGGAGAGCGCCACGCTTACACCGTGGAAGTCACAGGTTCAAGTCCTGTTCCGCCTACCATGGAAATTGTGAAACCCGGAAGGCCGGCCTGTCCGCAGAGCGGCTGCCGTGGGTTTCCATAACGGATAAAAAAGAGTTGTATCGGGGTCGTAGTTAAGTCGGTTATAACGCCGGCCTGTCACGCCGGAGGCCGTGGGTTCGAGTCCCATCGACCCCGCCAATCACTCAGGGGGTTGACCGTCCATGGTCAGCCCCTTTTTTTGTTATCGCCTGTGTCTGCCCGGTCCGAAAGGATGACGGAGCACGGGATGATCAAGCGAATGCCGGCGGTGGGATCGCAAGATGCCCGCCCCGGAATGTTTACGGACGCTCCGAGGTATTGACCATTTTGCTCCAGATGACGGCACATTTAAGGTTTCTTTCCCTTCCTCTGCCGATGGCCGCGCTGTCCGGCGTTCTTATCTTCCTGTCTTTTCCGAAATTCGGAAACGGAATCCTGGCCTGGGTGGCGCTGATCCCCCTGTTTTATGCACTGAGGAATGCCAAGCCGGCGGAGGGATTCAGGATCGGCTTTCTTGCCGGCTTTATCGCGCAGGCGGGCATACTCTATTGGATCGTCTATGTGGTCGTCCAGTACGGCCGCCTCCCCGTTTATGCGGGAATTGCGGCCATGCTGCTGCTCGCCGCATACCTAAGTCTTTATACGGCGTGTTTTGCAATGGGCGTTGCATACTTTCGGCAAAGGGGGGGGTATCTTTTCCTCGCGGCGCCCCTGCTATGGACGGTGCTTGAATTTGCGCGCTCTCATCTCCTGACGGGATTCCCCTGGGAAAATCTGGCCTACTCCCAGCATCTCCATGGCAGAATCATACAGATCTCCGATATTACAGGGATCTACGGCATCACGTTCGCGATCGTTCTGATCAATGCGGTCCTTTTTGATATGCGGCCGGGAACAAGCCGGGGGCGGCGCCTGGCAGGGACGATCACCGCATTTGTCGTGCTTGGCGCAATTTACGGTTATGGACATTTTCGCACCGATGAGATCAGAAGGGCCTTGAGCAAGGCGCCCCGGCTTGCCGTATCCCTCATTCAGGGAAACATCGATCAGAACATCAAATGGGACCCGCAGTACCAGAAGGAAACGCTGGAGATCTACCGCTCTTTGTCCTCGGCGGCGATTCCTTACCCAGGGGGAGGGGGCTTGCTCGTCTGGCCCGAAACGGCGGCGCCTTTTTATTTTCAGCGCCCCGATCTGCTGCAGGCGGAGGTCATCGATATCGGCCGAAGTTCCGGCGCTGCGCTGCTCTTCGGCAGCCCAAGCTACGAGGAAAACGGGGGCCGCATAGATTATATGAACAGCGCATACCTCCTCCGGCCGGATGGGACCGTAAGCGGCAGATACGACAAGGTTCATCTTGTCCCTTACGGGGAGTATGTGCCGCTGCGGAAATTCTTCCCGTTCATTGGCAAGATGGTATCCGGGGTGGGGGATTTCAGGTCCGGCGAAGGGTTCCATCCCCTCGCTGCCGACGGCTTCCGTCTGGGGGTCCTGATCTGTTACGAGGGGATCTTCCCGGAAGGCGGAAGGGATTACAAGCGGGAAAAGGCGGACTTCCTGGTCAACATCACCAACGATGCCTGGTTCGGCAGGACGTCGGCGCCATACCAGCATCTCTCGATGACGGTCTTTAGGGCGGTTGAAAACCGCCTTTATCTCGTGCGGACGGCCAATACCGGGATCAGCGCCATCATCGATCCGATGGGGACGATCCTTGCCAGGACGGGCATTTTTGAAAGGGCCGTTCTTAAGGGCGAGGTAAAAATCATTGACGTGAGGACCTTTTATGCGGCATATGGTGACATATTTGTTTATCTTTGCGGGTTGGCGCTGCTGATCCTGTTCATTATTTCAAATAAGCAAAGGAGAAAGAAACATGCTGGAAGGAATTCGTGAAACGCTCAGCGATCTGAGGAGAAGGATAGAACACATGGGAGAGTGTCTTTGACGTCCCGGAAAAGGAACTGCGCATCCGGGAGCTGGAGAAGGAGTCCGTGCGCGAAGGTTTGTGGAATAAACCGGACAAGGCGAGCGAGCTTCTCCGGAAAAAAAGTAAATTAACCGAGATCGTCGAAAAATGGAAGAAGCAGAGGGACAATCTCGACGATCTGGGGATTCTTACCGAGATAGCCTTGGAAGAACAGGATGATCGGGCTCAGGGGGAGATCATCGGAGAACTGCAAAGGCTCCTCGTTGCCGTCCGGGAGGATGAGTTGAGGATGATGCTGGGATCGGAACAGGATCCCATGAACGCCATAATGTCAATTCATGCGGGGGCCGGGGGTACGGAAGCGCAGGACTGGGCGGAGATGCTGCTGCGGATGTATCTGCGCTGGGCCGAAAGAAGGGGTTTCAAGGCGACCATCATCGATTATCTCCCCGGTGACGAAGCCGGGATAAAAAGCGTGACCTGGACGCTGCAGGGCGAATATGCCTACGGCTATGCAAAGGCCGAGATCGGCATCCACCGGCTGGTGAGGATTTCCCCTTTCGACGCCGGCGCCCGCAGGCATACGTCGTTTGCCTCCGTTTTCGTTTATCCGGAAGTGGATGACCGGATCGTAATCGAAATCGATGAAAAAGACCTGCGCATCGATACCTATCGCTCGAGCGGCGCCGGCGGACAGCATGTCAACAAAACCGATTCGGCGGTGAGGATCACCCACCTGCCGACGGGGATCGTGGTCCAGTGCCAGAATGAACGTTCGCAGCACAAGAACAAGGCGATGGCGATGAAATGCCTGCGGTCCCGCCTTTACGAATTGAAGCTCAAGGAACAAAACGAAAAGCTCATGGAGGTCAACAAGACCAAAAAGGACATCGCCTGGGGGAGCCAGATCCGTTCCTATGTGCTGCATCCCTACAAAATGATCAAGGATCACAGAACAAACGTCGAGACGGGCAATGCCAACAAGGTCTTGGACGGAGACATCGACGAGTTTATTGAGGCATATCTGTTGCGTTAACGTTTGGGGAAAGAGAAGAAGTGTGTTATAGCGACCGCATTATTGAAGAACGGTTTAACCTGCGCGCAAAGGGAATGCCATTGAGATCGGGCGTTTTCTGCAGTGCGGATCTTACGTAAGGAGTCCGAAAAGATGTCCCGAATAGCGATCTGTGCCACCCTGATCTTTCTTTCGTGCGGCTGTGTCGGCCGCCC
>JAHJXP010000230.1 GCA_018827585.1 Pseudomonadota bacterium
GGGATCTCCGCCGCGAGCTGAAGGCGAATGAGAATCTCCCCTATGGCGAAGGGGCCGCGACGATTTCCTCTCCGCCTGAAGACAAGATCTAAAAAAGTTAGACAAACGATCTTGCTTATGCTATCAAATCCAACTTCATTATAAGACATTTCCGCCTTTCGGGGCGATAAAATTCAGTAACCGGCCCGGCCTGCCGCCGGTTGAAGGAGAAGAATCCATTGAACGCTTATGTTCCCAAACAGATATTTTTCACCAAGGGGGTGGGGATCCACAAGGAGGAGCTTCACTCCTTCGAGCTGGCGCTCCGGGACGCCGGTATTGAAAAGTGCAACCTCGTCCAGGTGTCGAGCATCATGCCTCCGGGGTGTCAGGTGATCTCCCGCCACCGGGGCCTCAAAGATCTCAAGGCGGGCGCGATTACCTATTGCGTTCTCAGCCGCTGTTGCAGCAACGAACCCAGACGCCTGCTCGCAGCCTCGGTCGGCTGTGCCATACCCTCCGACAAGCGAACTTACGGCTACATCAGCGAGCACCACTCCTTCGGCCAGACCCAGCGGCAGGCGGGGGACTATGCGGAAGACCTGGCCGCAGCCATGCTGGCCTCCACGCTCGGCATCGATTTCGATATCGATGAGAGCTGGGACGAGAAAAAAGAGATATTCAAGATCAGCGGAAAGATCGTCAGCACCCGGAACATCACGCAATCCAGCATCGTTCAGTCGCACGGCTACACCACCGTCATCGCTGCCGCGGTCTTCGTCTTCTGATCTTCGGGGAGATTCTCTCTCCCCTGCCCGGAAGAAGGGCCGTGACTATTTGAAGTATTCGGATTGAAGATGACGGCTTCGTAAAAAGTCCGGATGCTGCGTTGCGCTTCACCCTTCGTCATTGCGGCGTACGTTAAAGTACGCCTCATTCCTCAGGTTTCGCGCGCCTTGCCTGCGGAGCTTTTTACGAAGCCGTCCACCTTTCAAGACTTTTGCGATTTTTACGGGCTCGTTAAAGATTGATTATCAACTTTTCCCTTGATCCTCTCCTCCGGCGGAGAGGGTCCCGGCGTCAAAGCCGGGCGTGGTTTTTCTTGAGAGGGAGAGATGATTCCGAACGTTCCGCAAGCGTCTTATGGATATATCGTTCCCTCGCTCCTGGGCGTTGTCGTCCTGCTTGGGCTCGCTCTGCTGGCGATCCTCCGCGGCGGGGGGCGGCGGACGAACCTTCTGTTTGCCGCGATCTCGTTCCTTGCGGCCCTTCTCAATGCCGACATAGCCCTTGTCTCCATTCTTCCCGACGAGCAACTCGCCCTCCGCGTCGATCGGACGATCCATCTGTTTTTTGTATTCAGCATCCCGGTATACATCATGTTCGTCCACGAATTTTTGGGCATTCGGCGGCGGCGGTGGATAGAGATTGCCGCTCTGCTTTTCAGCATTGCCTTTATCCCCATCGTTCCCACCGATCTTTACTACAGCGGCGTCTATTACTACTCATTCGGCCGCATAGCCCGCGCCGGACCGCTCTTCCATCTCTTTTCGGCGGCGATCGCCGTCATGATCGCATAC
Source organism: Pseudomonadota bacterium (assembly GCA_018827585.1). GTDB lineage: Bacteria > Desulfobacterota > Syntrophia > Syntrophales > UBA5619 > JAKAFS01. The sequence goes on from JAHJXP010000230.1 coordinate 1,560, forward strand.
TGCCTCGCACTTCTGCATCGCTTCATGAGGAACACCGAGGACAATCTCCAGAGGAATCGGATCAAATATATCTTCTGGGGGATGGGGCTCTCCGCGCTTCTTCTTGCCTTCACGATCCTTCCCGTGAGCGGGGTTCCCGTCTATCCGCTGGGGAATTTCAGCTTCATCCCCGCCGCTTTTCTCGCCTACGGCGTTCTGAAATACGACCTTCTCGATATCGGCGTCCTGATCCGCCGGGGGACGGTATATTTTCTGCTCACCGGCATCCTCACGGTCCTCTATATCCTGATCATTTCTCTTTTCCACGTCCTGTTTCTCAGCGGGGGAGAAGGGGGTTCGTTCGCCATCTCCGTTGTCCTTGCCCTGGTGATTGTGCTTCTGTTCAACCCCATCCGGGAGCGGCTGCAGGCGATCATCGACCGTCTTTTCTTCCGGGGCCGCTACGACTACCAGGAACTCCTCCGCGAGATCAGCGGGAAGATGGCGACGCTTCTCAATGTCGGCCAGATCCGGGGGCTCCTGATCGGTACGATCGGGGAGGCGCTTCAGGTCGAAGGGGTTTCTCTGGTGATGGCCGAAGGGGAGGGTTTCAGCCTCTACGAGGGGGGAAGCGCGACCGGAGAAGGGAAGGCGCCGCCCGCGGATGTCGGGGTGCTGATGTCCTTTCTTGGGCGAGAGGGGAGGCCGCTCAGTCGGGCGGCCGTCGAAAGGCCTCGGATTGACGCCCCGGAGCAAAAGGCGATTGCCGGGATACTGGACAGCCTCCGCGCCGCGCTGGTAATTCCCATCCCGTCGCGGGAGCGGCTCGCCGGGATGATCGCCCTCGGTCAGAAGAAATCCGGGGAACTCTTTGTGGACGAGGATCTGAAACTCCTGACGACGATCGCCAACCAGGCGGCCACAGCCGTCGAAAATGCGCAGAGCTATGAAGCCCTGGAGGCGTTCAACCGGGGACTCGAACAGAAGGTGGCACTCAGGACCGCCGCCCTCCGGGAGGCGCTGGCGGAGAAAGAACGGACCCAGGAGCAGCTGATCCGTTCGGAGAGCCTCTCCTCGATAGGCCAGCTTGTTGCGGGGACCGCCCATGAACTGAATAATCCCATCGCCGGGGCGATGAGTCTCGTCGAGACGAGTGTCGACGCCATCGATGGCTGGGAGATGCAAGCGGAGAACAAGGAAGAGGTCATCGACGATCTCCGGTTTTCGCTCGGCGAACTCAGGCGTGCCGGAGCGATCATCCGGAGCCTGCTGGACCTGTCGCGCCAGACCCAGACGTACACGGAGGCGGTGGACATCAACCGCGCCGTCGACGACGCCCTGCGGATCCTCTTCAACCAGTATAAAAATATCCCCGTAGAGATCGTCAAGGACTACGACGATGCCTCCCCGACGGTACAGGGAAACTTCGCCAACCTGGGGCAGGTGCTGATCAATATCATTCGTAACGCCCTCCAGGCCCTTCCGGAGGGAAGGGGCAAGATTACCCTGACGACGCGGCGCTGTCCGGA
>JAHJXP010000034.1 GCA_018827585.1 Pseudomonadota bacterium
AGGATATTTGTGGAAATACTTTTGTGGCGGGTCGCACAAAAAGATTCTGGAAAGGATGGTCTGATATGAGCGCAATAGCAAAATTTGAGAATTTAAAGGACCTGATTGTTGAGTTGCGTGGCCAAGTGGAAAATTTCCACCGGTTCAATAAGCTGAAGCATTCAGGAGCTATCTATTGTTCAAGATAAAGCTGATCAGAAGGCGATCATGCAGAGAAGCGGAGAATTGATCGCCGGACTCTTTGATGACGACTTGCAAACGAGCGATACAGATTCCTATGCGGGTTCCGGCTTCTCCGGCTTTGCTTCTGAGTCGGCATCTGTCCGGGATAACGAACCGTCGCATGGCGGGACTCCATCAAACTGTGAAGAAATGGCTGGCTGAAGATGTTTACGATACCCGCCGATTTGAAGAAGCCTACGGTTTTCAAACCAAGACCAGCCTGCAAGACGGATTAAAGCGAGAGGTGGTTTGGTATCTAAAGCGATGAGGGGTGAAGAAAGAGGTTGACAATCGTCAACCTCCGGTGCTAAGCTCATTATGAAGAAGGATTCAACAAAACAATTTCAGGCCAAGAGGTCGAAGCCGTATTACTCCCTGTCTGCGGTAAAACAACTGGTCAAACAGGGAACTGTTGGTATTCGAGGGAATGCGTTAGAAAGCGCCTATCAGGATTTCGGATGGAAAACAGACGATATTCTTGACGCCATTCGGAAACTGAAGCCCGCGCACTATTACAAAAGCGAGCCGTCACGGATGAGAGAATCTCTGTTGATCGATTATTATAAGGCGCCCGAGTTGAAAGGCGAGGCCGTATATATTCATTTCTATATCGCGGATGGACGACTTATTGTTAACAGTTTCAAGAAAATATAGGTGAAACCATGCGTCCATGCGAATGCGGGGGTATGCATGAGAAAAGGCAGGGTCCCCTGGAGATTGACGATCGGTATGTCGGACTGCTGAAACTGGAGTCGGCGGACTATTACGAGTGTCCCGATTGCAAAGACCGGATCTACCCGTTGGATACGGCGCGGGTTATCGAGAGCGAGCGGGAAAAGATCACGGGGGAGATCCTGCAGGCGCAACCGCTGGATGCGTTTTTATCCGCGGCGGATACGGCGGCCCAGTTGGGAATTTCGAGACAAGCCCTTCATAAGAACAAAAGGATTCGGCAAGGTTTCATCTACCGGACCAGTTTGGGCGGTTTGGCCGTTTACCTGAAGAAATCGGTTGATCTCTACCGGGAGAAGGGAGACGGTCGTTTCCTTCTGTCTGAATTGGGTTATAACCGGAGTAATGAACCTTTTTCCACAGGAAGGACCATAGAAACCGTCTATAGTGTGCATGAACGGTGAACAAATAATTGGGGCCAGCAGTATGGGCCTTCAGAATGGTTGCGTACTCAATGAGACGTTTGAATTTTCCAAAATTTGCTTAGGGTTCCATTTTCTACCCGACTTTTCAAAAAATCGGGCCTCGTTAGAGGATATCACCGGCAGATGTTGATCAACTTTTCCGTTATGGCGACACCGTTCACCTCAAAATGGTCAGTTAAGGGAGCTGTTTCATGGCTGATCCGCCCGCTGCTCCGCGTCCGGGCAGACCTCTCCCTATATTTACACCGTCCCGAGGACTCTACCCCCTCGGAACAGATTGAAGGCCATCTGCCGGAAAAGAGCATCCAGGATGTTTTTGACAATCCTGGTAAACCGGGCGCGAAACGCATGGCTGTGCAGGTGGCTTAACCCGAAGTACTGCTCGACGATGTAACGCTTTTTCGAGATCCCTTTGTTCCGCTCTTTCTCATAATCGGTCAGTTTCGTTGACCTCGTGTCCTTTCTCATGATGCCGTCTGCGATGCCGTTCATGTGCAGAAAGCCGCTGTTGGGTTCGCCATAATACCCCTTGTCGGCGTAGACCTTCCCTATTGGATCTTCGGTGTGGCAGCTGGCGGCGACACAGTAAGGGAGATAGGTGCTGTCGTGAACCGAGGCCGATGTCAGATCCGTGGAGAGGACAAACCCGTGATTGGTGTTCACACAGGCGTGCTCCTTGAATCCATAATGGGGCTTTTTGTTCTTGACTGTCCAGTCCGAATCCAGATCCCTTGAAAACTTGAGAAGACTCCCGTTCTTGTTCAACTTTCCTTCCGGGGTCTCTCTCTTCTCCCGTTGCTTTTTGATCTCCTCGTTGCTGATGGGATGGCTGGCGGACTCAACCAGGCGGGCGTCCACGGCAACTCCCTCGTTAATGGTTAATTGA
>JAHJXP010000035.1 GCA_018827585.1 Pseudomonadota bacterium
CGCTTCGGCAGGAGATCGTCTTTTTCCGAAAACCCCTCCCGGATATTGAATATCCGCGCGAGGGCAACCCCCCGATCGACGACCTGCCTGAGATCCCGGTCGGTCAAGGGCCGGCCGGTGACACACGCGACCGCCTCCCGGATCTGCTCCTCTGTCCAGGGAACGAATTTGCAGATCCCCAGGGTATTGGTCAACTGCGCCGAAAAGGCCTTTTGGTATAGCTTGGCGCCGGTGTCCCGGTCCAGGGCCTCGGTATCGTGAATGCCGGTGCCGTGGTCGGCGCCGGTCACATGCATGCTGTAATGAAGCCCCATCGCCTGTTTGCACCGCGGCTCGTGCATGGGGATCTCCTGTCCCTTCACCTGCATGGCCAATTCCGCGGCGCCTTTCCCGATTTTTTCCGCCGCCCGCTTGGTCCCTTCCGCCAGAAGGTCCCCGAACCCCTCGCGCCGGGCGATCCGCCCGACCATCTGCAGCATCGCACCGGCGTTTCCGAAGGTCAGGTCCAATCCGTCCGTATCCTCCCGGCCGAGGATACCCTTTTCCACGCATTCCATGGCAAAGGAAATCGCCACCCCCGTGGAAATGGTGTCGATCCCGTAGCGGTTGCAGATTTCACCTGCCTTCATCAGTGTTTCCAGATGGTCGATGCCGCAGTTGGCGCCCAGGGCGCCCAGCGTTTCATACTCCGGCCCGCCGTACACCGGGTCGACGACAAAGGGCGCCTGCAGCTTGACCACCCGCTTGCAGCGGATGGGACACCCGTAACAATTGTCCATTTTTTCGAGATACTTTTCACACATCAACTGCACCTTTATCTTTTCCACGCCGGGGAACCGGCCGCCTTTGAAGTTTCTCACGGGTAAATTCCCGCTGGCCTCGTAAGCGACCATTTCCGAACCGGTCCCATACCGCCATTGCTTGGATTTCTCCTTGTAATTTTGGAGCATCCAGCGGTTCAGCGCACGAAGGTTTTCCTTATCGGCGACCTCCGGCGGACGAGAGCCCCGGACGGCGATCGCCTTGAGTCTCTTTGAACCCATCACCGCGCCCATCCCGGTTCTGCCGGCCGCATGGGTAATATCGTTTAAAACACAGGCAAAGCGAACGAGTTTTTCTCCGGACGGGCCGATCACCGCGGTTCGAATCCTGTTGTCGCCGAGTTCTTTCCGGACGGCCCTCTGCGTGTCGGCCGTCTCCATTCCCCAGAGCCGACCGGCGTCGCGAATTTCCGCTTTCCCGTCGTTGATCCACAGATAAACAGGCCGGGGAGCGATTCCTTCCACAATCACGGCGTCAAAGCCCGCCCTCTTCAACTCCGCGCCCCAGAACCCGCCGGCCTCGGCTTCGCCGTACGCCCCGGTGAGCGGGGACTTGCACCCGACGCTGTTGCGCCCGCTGCCCACAAAAGGATGCCCCGTCAGCGTCCCCAGGGCGAAAACGAGCTTGTTTTCCGGACCGAACGGGTCGATCCCTTTGGGCACTTCCGCCAGAAGCGTATGGGCGATAAACCCCCGGCCCCCCAAGTAGCGCCGGTAATGATCTTCCGAAACCGCCTCAACCGTCAGTTTGCCGGCGGTCAAATCCACCCGCAGAATATTGCCGTTTACCCCTTTCATCTTCACTCCTAATGTCTGATCCATAAAGAGTCCCGTTCAGGTCGCAAGCAGGGACTTCACGACGTCGACCGCGGTGGCCGCGTCCGCGGCGTAGCCGTCGGCCCCGATCTCCCCGGCGAACCGTTCGGTCACCGGCGCGCCGCCCACAACGACCTTCACCTTGTCCCGCAGTCCGGCCTCCCGGAGCGCCTCCACGGTTCGCTTCATCTCCCCCATCGTCGTGGTCAGCAGGGTCGACATGCCGAGCACCTGGGCCCGGTGCTGCCGGACGGCCTCCACGAACTTGTCCCCCGCCACGTCTACCCCGAGGTCCACCACCTCGAAACCGCCGCCTTCGAGCATCATCGCCACGAGGTTTTTCCCGATGTCGTGCAGGTCCCCCTTGACGGTCCCGATGACAATCCTGGCAGCCAGGACGCTCTCGGACTTGGCAAGGATCGGCTTGAGGATGGACATGCCGCCTTGCATGGCCCGGGCCGCGATGAGGACCTCCGGGATGTAGATTTCGCCGTTCTTGAACTTCACCCCCACCCGTTCCATGGACGGCAACAGCCCCACCTTCAGAACTTCGGCGGCCGTATCGCCCGCAGCGAGGGCCGCCTGGGCAAGCCTCTTCACCTCTTCTGTCTCACCCTGGGAAAGGGCTTCGTAAAATTTTTCCGCATCGATCATTGAGTCGCCTCCTTAATTATAAATGCCGCCCCTGCCCTCTCGAAGAGCCGGTAGACGCGATGGCGCGGTCAATCGTATCTTCTGCGGACCGGACCTTAATAATTCTCCCTCTTATGTCCAGGCGCGCCTCCCTGTTCACCCATTCTGGGGGGCAACCATCGCCATGGTGGCGGTCGTCTTGGAAACAAGCTGTTCGGCCTCCAAAGCCGAACAGAAGATCTCCGACTCGACAACCGTGAATTGCCTGCCCGCCTTAAGCACTCTGGATCTGCAGATGAGCCGTTCTCCTTTGGCGGCGCGAAGCAGGTTGATCTTGAATTCGACGGTAAGCACGATCCGGCCGGCCTGAAGGAGCGTGGCCGCGGCGGCGCCGGCGGTGTGGTCGGCCATGGTTGCCTGCACGCCGGCATGGACGTAACCGTCATGCTGAAGATGGCGCGGCTGCAGCGGGAGCACCGTCGTGCATTCGCCATGACCAAGGGAATCGAGGCGGATCCCCAGATCGACAATGAACGGCGCCCGGTTGAAGAGCCGTTTCAATTCATCGGAAAGCGCCGAATCCATTCCTATCCCCCCTTATTGTCCCGCCCGCCTCGCCCCGGAGAGGGACGGCATTCCGCCGGCAATCTTGACGGCTTCGTAAAAAAGTGAAATTTCCCCTCCCCCGGCAGGAGGGCAATAATAACTTTCTTCCTCTTGCCCTCCCCCACTTGCTGGGGGAGGCAGGAGGGGGCAAGGGGAGGGGGAAATAACACGC
>JAHJXP010000231.1 GCA_018827585.1 Pseudomonadota bacterium
ATCAGTTCGGGATGGATCGTGCGCAACCACTCCGCAACATCATCGCGGATCTTCTTCGCCAGAAAAAACATCTCCCTCGCTTCCTGATCGGATGTGATTCCCGCCCTTTCGTAACCACCGATGTTTCTTTTCTTCCGGAACTGATCAAAGTGGGCAATCAGACTCGCAGGCGCGTCGATCGTATGAGCGAGGGATTGGATGATCCGATAGTGATGGGATTCCCGGCTGGCACGATAACCGGACGCGGCAAGGGCAATTGTGGCCGCCTGCAGGGCTGCATTGTAAGCAATATTCAGGCGCCAGTCGGCACTGAGACCGGCCGCCTGGCAATCTGTCAAGTCGCGTTCGATCAGGGCAAACACATCCGAAATCTCATTCGGACTTGTCGTATGCGGCTTTAGCCAGTCGTTAAGAAGCCAGTTTCGCAAGGTCATGCTCGTCTCCGATCAGGAAGACTTTGTCCCCTTCCAGGACTGACTTGATGAAATGGTGACCCGCCGCCTTTTTGGCCCGGAACTCCTCGACAGGATAGACGGTTGGGTTGATTTCCCGGTTCAGGGTCAGTTGAACGGGACTGAGCGTTTCAACGACCTCGGCCGAGGTCACGTCGCCGACCACGAAGAGATCCACGTCGCTTTCTCTGCTTTCGCCGCCGCGGGCAACGGACCCGTAAATGAAGGCGGACCGGATGCGTTCTGCCAGGGGCAGCATTGCTATTTTCAAGGCATCGCCCATGCCGGCGGTTTTCATGATCAGGCTTTTCAGCTCCGGATATACCGCACACTGGGTATTGGCCTGGTAATAGACCTGCCTGCCCTTTCCGAAACGCCTGATGATACCCGCTTCCGCAAGGGCTTTCAGTTCGCGTTGCACCGCGCCGGTGCCTCTGCCGGCGACCCGAACAAGCTGACGCAGATAGAACGTTTCATCGGCATGCCCATAAAGCACCGATAATATGGACCGCCTGGTCTTGCCGAGAAGCGTTTCCGTCAGATGATCATTCACCGTTATCATGCCCATGATTCAGTCGAACGTACCCGTTTTGGGTACGATTGTACCCGTTTTGGGTACAGATATCAATAGAAACGTTGATCAGCGGATGAACATCTCACAGAGGGTGTCTTGTTTCCCCCCACACCCCCACAATCACTTTACACCTCCGTCTTGGTCTCTCTCTAAACATTGGTGTCCATTTTTTTCAACCTATCACAAATCTCAGGCAAAGACCTTGCCCGGGGTCAGGATGAGGTTGGGGTCGAACAGGGGCGTGAGCGCCCGGCGGGCTCAGATCCGTTGGTGTTCGAAGCCGGGGAGCCTCAGGCGGTCCTCCACGCGGCTCAGCAGCAGGCTCGCCACCGAGGTCATCGCCAAGTAGCAGGCCCCGATGATCAGGAAGATCTCCGTGTACTTGAAGGAGTTCGAGGCCAGAATCTTCCCCTCGCCGGTCAGTTCGACACAGGTGATCATATAGGCCAGCGACGAGTACTTGATCAGGTAGATGATCTCGTTTCCGCAGCCGGGGAGCGCCCGCCTTATCGCCTGGGGGAGGATGATGGAGAAGATCATCTTGACCTTGCTGAAGCCCAGCGACTGGGCGGCCAGCATCTGCCCCCGCCGGATCGACATAAGCGCCCCCCGGACGTACTCCGAGTGGTAGGCCCCGCTGCAGAGCGAAAAGCCCAGGACCGCTGCCACAAAGGGGGCGAGATAGATCTTGATGTAGGGGAGGCCGAAATACCAGATGAAGAGCTGGACGACGAGCGGAATCCCCCGGAATAGCACGACGAAGGCGTTGGCGGCGGCCATGACCGGACGGTTGCCGTAGACCCGGAGGACCCCGACGATGATCCCGATGACGAGGCCGAAAATCGCCGAGGGGACGATGAGCGCGAGGCTCACCCAGAATCCCTTGAGCAGGGCGGGATAGACCTCGTTCTGGATGTAGAGCCACTCCTCCATCGTCAGCGCTTCTCCCCGTAGAACTCCGCGATCTTGGCGCAGAACTCTCTCGTCCGGGCGTTTTCCGCCTGGAAGAGGATCTTTTCGGGCGTCCCCCGCTCGCTGATCCGCCCGTCCTCCATGAAGATTATCTCGCTGGCAAGCGAACCGGCGAAGGCGATCTGGTGCGTCGCCATGATCATCGTCATGCCGTTTTCCCCCAGGTCGCGGATGACCGCGAGGACCTCCCCGATGAGCTCGGGGTCCAGGGCCGAAGTAGGCTCGTCCAGGAGCATCACCTTCGGGTCCATCGCCAGCGCCCGGGCAATCGAGACCCGCTGCTTCTGCCCCCCGGAGAGCTGGGCGGGGTATTTCTGCGTATGCTCCTTCAGGCCGACCCGCTCCAGTTCCGCGACGGCGCGCTCCCCGGCCTGGGCCTTTGCCATCCCCTTGACCTTGACCATGCCGATCCGGACGTTCTCCAGGGCAGTCAGGTGGTCGAAGAGGTTGAAGTCCTGGAAGATCATCCCCACCTTCTGGCGGTAAGCGTAGAGGTCGCGCTTGTGGGCGTAGTGGACCTCCTTTTCCTCCAGCCAGATCCGCCCCTCGTCGGGGCGGACGAGGAAGTTGATGCACTGCAGAAGCGTGCTCTTCCCCGCGCCGGAGGGGCCGATCAGGATCTTGAGGTCCCCCTTGTTGACGGTAAGCGAAGCCCCCCTGAGGACCTCCTTCTTCCCGTAGCGCTTCGATACGTTTTCGATCCTTAAAATGGGTTCAGGCATACAATCCTTAAGATCTTTCGGAAATCAGATCCCTTTGCGCTCAAGGGGCTTGATTTTCCAGTGAGGCAAAGTTCTCATCTACGCCCCGTGCTGGGAATACCCCGGGATCCGGACCTTCTCCTCCAACACCCGCAGGCCCCTCGTCCCCATCCAGGTGAGAATGAGAAAGATCACCCCCGCGGTGAAATAGAGCGGGAGCTGCTGGTAGGTCCTGGTAGCCACGAAATGCGCCCGCGCCATGATCTCGGCCACGCCCAGGGCGTAAGTCACCGCCGAGTCCTTCAGAATAATGGAATATTCGTTGGACCAGCCGGGGATGGCAAGCCGGAGCGCCTGGGGAAGCACAATAAACGAGATCGCCTTGAAATCACTCATCCCGAGGGCCCGGGCCGCCTTGAGCTGCCCCTCCGGGAGCGACAGGATCGCCCCGCGGAAGATCTGGGACTGGTAGGCGGAGCTGATCAGCCCCAGTACGATGATCGCGACCGTAAAGGCGGACAGGTTGACGTCCAGCGCCGTGCAGAGGCCGAAATAAAAGAGAAACAGCAAGACCAGCAGCGGGATTCCCCTGAAGAACCAGACATAGACGCCGATCGCCCGCCGGAGCGCCGGGCGGCCGTAGACCTGCCCCACGGCGAGAGGAACGCCGAGGATAAGCCCCAGCCCCATCGCCCCGAACACGACAATCACAGTCACGACCGACCCCTGGAGGAGATACGGGAGGGCGTCGGCTATGGCAATCAAACCTTCCGGCATCCGTTCACATCAATTGATACTACTCCGACAATTCGCGTTCTTTGTCATTCTGAACGACCGAAGGGAGTAAAGAATCTTTTCGTATGTGGTCTCATTTGTGAGATTCCTCGTCGCTTCGCTCCTCGGAAGGCGCCCTCTTCCCGCCCTTGATTCCATCGGGTAAAATCGTCATCGCTCCCCCGCGGGGAGGGAATTGAAGGGGCAGGCGCTCCTTCTCCGGTCATCATTTGTCAATATAGTTCTTCTTCAGCTCAGCCCAGTAGGGGGATTTCATGAGCCTCTTGAGGCCCTCGTTGACCTTCTTGAGGAACTCGGCGTCCTCCTTGCGGACGGCGTAGCCGAAATCCTCGTCCTTCATCCCGAAGCCGCCCAGAATCTTGACGGGCTTCTTCCTGGCGGCGTCGATCGCCGGGGCGTCGTCCATCGCGGCGGCTACGATCCGGCCGTTGACCACATCCTCCACCGCCAGCGGGGCGGAATCATACTGCACCAGCTCGAACTTCTTTCCGCCCTTCTTGATCAGGTTCTCCTCGATCCATTTCGCCTCGGTCGTCCCGCGCTGAACGCCTACCTTGTTCCCGTCGGCCAGGGCCTTCTCCACGGTGAGCGGCGAATCCTTCTTGGCTACAAGGACCTGCTTGATCTTCCAGTAGGGGATCGTGAAGTTGACCTGTTTCTGGCGCTCCTCGGTGATGCTCATCCCCGAGGCCACGATGTCGATCTTCTTGGCCTTCAGGCTGGGAACGATGCCGTCCCAGTCCATCGGCTGGTGCTTCACCTTGAACTTCATCTCCTTGGCGATCCAGTCCAGGGCCTTCACGTCGAATCCGTCCGGATTACCGGATTTGTCCACATAGGCGAAAGGCGGAAAGTTGGCGTCTATCCCGTTGATGTAAACCTTCTCCGCGGCGATGGCAGACGTCACAAACACGACGAGCAATGCCAACAGCCCCAAAACCACTCCCCAAAGCCCTTTTCTTCTCATAAATACCGATCTCCTTTCTTCCCGATGGTCTTGTGTCCCAAATGAATGGTCTTCCCGAAACAATCCGAATCCTTGCGCGATATGAAGCCGCTTCTTCCCTGTCAGAGGCGACGAAGCATAGAATAATATCAGGGAGGGTGTCAAGATGAAAGGCAACAGCGAATTGCACCTGTGGCACAGATTTTGTCCAAAGTAGCCAAATGTAAAGAAGCGTTGGACGCACTACAATAGTATATCGGAAGCGGGTGGTGAAACTGGAGAATCGCTCCGCATGGGCGTTCTTATGTTCACAAACTGGTGGAAGAGAGAGGGGAAAAGATAAAAGCTTGATGTGCTTCAAATTTTGTCTTGACTTTGAAGACAGCCTCCTTCAGTATGCATTATAACGCCATGCCTTGAAGCATAGGGCGCCACGACCCGTGAAAATGGGAGATCGGGGGAAGGGAGCGGTAAAATAAAGGTTTTTTGACCGGGCTAGGGTACAATTATCATTATAAGACACACCGTAAACGTAAGATCACTTCCTTCCAGCATGACGAGAACAAGAATTTAAGCCGTTGCGAGGCCCTGATCGCCTATTACAAAGTAACATCAACGATACTTAAACGACGATCTGATTTATCCCGGAGTTGATGGGTAAATGAGGGTAAACTATCAATTGTTGTTTGTTAATCATCCATGGAAACAGAGGTAAGTTTTTGAGTTGAAAGGAGGTAATCTATGACGCCGGAAGGAGGATTTGGTCCTTACGGACAGTCGCCGTCTTTAGACGCGATCATCCAACAGATTCAGCAGAAATGGCAGTCATTTAATTTTAAGGGTTCTCCGATTCCCATTTTGCTCGTCATTGCGCTGATAGTGATTTCTCTCTGGACAGTCTGGTTTACGATCCAGCCGGAAGAGACGGGCATAGTGCAGCGATTCGGCAAGGTCATCCGCACGGCCGGGCCGGGTCTGCACTTTAAGGTGCCTTTAGGAATCGAAACGGTCCGTACGCTTCCCACGGCCAGGGTTCTCAAAGAAGAATTCGGCTTCCGGTCGCTAACCGCCGTCCCAGGGCAGCGGACACAGTATGCGGCCACCAGCCAGTCTTTTAAGAACGAATCCCTCATGTTGACGGGAGACCTCAATGTTATCGATGTCCAGTGGATCATTCAGTACCGGATCGAAGATCCGATCCTCTATCTGTTTAACGTGCGGAACACGGAAAAGACGATCCGCGACATCACCGAGGCAGTCATGCGCCGGGTGGTCGGCAACCGGCTCGGCAGCGACGTGCTCACTGTCGCCCGGGTGGAAGTAGCCAGCGAGGCGAAAGAGGAGATTCAGAAGATCCTGAGTGATTATAAAACCGGGGTGCGTCTGGTAACCGTTGAACTCCAGGACGTCACACCTCCCGATACCGTGAAACCGGCCTTTAACGAAGTCAACGAGGCTCGCCAGGATAAGGAACGGACGATCAATCAGGCCCAGGAGCAGGCAAACCGCGAAATACCCAAGGCCGGCGGTGAAGCGGCCCAGAGCATCAGCCAGTCCGAAGGTTACGCCTTGGAGCGAATCAACCGGGCCAAAGGAGAGGCCAACCGCTTTTTGGCTATCCTGGCCGACTATGAAGGCGCCCCGGAGGTAACGCGGCGGCGTATGTACCTGGAATCCATGAGCGGCTTCCTGGCGGGGCTGAAAGATCTCTATATCGTAGACAGCGACCAGAAAGCCCTGATACCCTGGCTTCCCATGAAACCCGGTGCAACGCCGCCTGTCGAAGGAGGTAAAAAGTGAAAAGCACAATGCAAACGGTAATATTCATCCTGGTAGTGGCAATTGCCGTGAGCCTCTTTTCCACCTTTTATACATTGGAAGAGGGCCAGCAAGCGGTTATCGTGCAGTTCGGCCGGCCCGTCGGGCAAACAGTGACCGAGGCGGGGCTGCATATCAAGATCCCCTTTATTCAAGATGTCAGGCGTTTCGAGAAACGCCTCCTTATCTGGGATGGGGACCCCAATCAGATACCGACCAAAGGACGGGAGTTTATCTGGGTGGACACCACGGCACGCTGGCGCATAGCCGATGCGAAAAAATTTCTGGAAAACGTAGCCACGGAAGCGGGGGCTCAGTCCCGTTTGAACGATATCATCGACTCCGTGGTGCGCGACCAGGTGTCGAGCAGTGAATTGGTCGAGCTCGTCCGCAGTTCATCGTGGAAAGTTCCCGGGGAAGAAGTCCTGCAGGAAGTTGCGGCGGAGCGGGAAAAGGAGCTCAAGAAAAAAATCAGCCGTGGGCGGGAGGAGATCACCCGCACGATTCTCACCGAGGCGCGAAGGATCATCCCGCAGTACGGGATCGAACTGGTGGATGTGCGCATCAAACGTCTCGATTATGTGGAGAGCGTCCGGGAAAAGGTTTATGCCCGGATGATATCCGAAAGGAAACGCATCGCGGCACAGTTCCGGTCGGAGGGAGAAGGTCAAAGTGCGGAAATCCTCGGAACAATGGAAAAAGAACTGCGCCGGATCCGTTCCACTGCCTACCGTCAGGTGCAGGAAATCCGCGGCAAGGCGGACGCGGAGGCGACGCGTATCTATGCCAAGTCCTATAGCCGCAATCCCGAGTTCTATGCATTCCTGCGGACCCTGGAGGTCTATGGAGAGGGATCAAACAAAAATTCCGTAGCGATACTCACCACGGACAGCGACTTTTATCGATACCTCAAGTCGGCATATCCCAAAGGTGCATCTTCCGGCAGAGGGGCCGCTGCACAGAAATAAGGGCGCGGCGACTGCCGCCCATGACGAATATCGTTGTTTTTTCGCATAGACCAACTATAATGTCATCATGAAACGCTTGCAAGCCTACCAGTACGAACTGATGCCAAATGGTGAGCAGCGGTGCAATATGCGCCGTTTTGCCGGTAGCTGCCGGTTCGTATTCAACAAGGCGCTGGCGTTGCAAAAAGAAAATCACGAAGCGGGAAACAAGTTCATTGCTTATGTGGCAATGGCAAAGCTGCTCACTGGCTGGCGCAACGGAGTCGATACGCCTTGGCTCAAAGATGCCCCCTGCCACCCACTGCAACATGCCTTGAAAGACCTGGAGAAGGCGTACAAAAACTTCTTCGCTAAACGTACCGACTTCCCACGCTTTAAACGCAAAGGCAGCGGTGACAGCTTCCGCTATCCCGATCCGAAACAGATCAAGCTCGATCAGGTCAACAGCCGCCTCTTCCTGCCCAAGCTCGGCTGGCTGCGTTATCGCAACAGCCGGGACGTGCTGGGCGAGTTGCGCAACGTCACGGTAAGCCAGTCTGGCGGCAAGTGGTTCGTGTCGATTCAGACGCAAAGGGAAATGGCTGACCCTGTGCATCCTTCCAGCAGCAGTGTCGGTATCGACGTAGGCATCGCTCGTTTTGCCACTTTGTCCGATGGCAGCTTTATCGAACCGCTCAACACCTTCAGGAAGCACCAGCAAAGGCTCGCTCGCGTCCAGCGGGTGATGTCTCGCAAACAGAAGTTCAGCAACAACTGGAAAAAGGCGAAAGCTGAAGTCCAGAAGATTCACACCCGCATCACCAATGTTCGCCGCGATTTCCTGCACAAGGCCACGACCACGATCAGCCAAAACCACGCGATAGTGTGCGTCGAAGACTTGCAGGTACGCAACATGAGCAAATCAGCAGCGGGCAGCAGCGATTCACCAGGGCGCAACGTCCGCGCCAAGTCTGGCCTGAACAAGTCCATCCTCGATCAAGGATGGTTCGAGTTCAGGCGGCAACTGGAATACAAACAGGCTTGGCTGGGCGGTGAAGTACTGGCGGTTCCCCCGCGCAACACGAGCCGGACGTGTCCGGCCTGCGGGTACGTGTCGGCAGAGAATCGCCAGACGCAAGCCCGGTTTGCCTGTGTGGAATGCGGGTACGAGAACAACGCCGATCTGGTCGGCGCGATCAACATTTTAGAGCGAGGGCATCGCTTGTTAGCCTGTGGAGAGTTGGCGCAGTCAGGCCGCTCTGTGAAGCAGGAACCCACTGAAGTGAGTCAGCTCGCTTTTAGCTGAACACAGTAGGAATCCCCTTCCTTTAGGAAGGGGAGGATGTCAAATATGTATCCGTATCTACCAGAAGGAAACATCATGTCCATCCGGATCTGACCACGGTTTTCTCAGCCCCATCCTGCTATTGAGAAGTTGTGTGTCTAAATACAAAGGCTTCCGACGCATGCTTGGTTGTCTAACCATAGACACTATGGTAGCCCGGCCGCCTGCAGTTAATGGCCTGTATCCGGTACATTTGAAGCCGCTCTGCTTATGACACCCCAACGTCGGAACATAGTGGAACTTTTCGGCCATCTTCCGTCTGCTCAGTTCAAAGCGTCGGTGACAATAATCGGGCGAGTTCATTAATTTCGGATTGAAGGGTGCAAAGGAAGGCCTCCCTGATCGTGCCGTGGAGATCCTCGATGCGCTGCACCGGAATGGCATAAATAATTCGTTGAGGGTTCGTTGAGGGTTGCTATTTCGCGACGTTGTGTTTATGATAGCACAATGCGAAGGCGATCCGTATTCAAGCACTGCTGGGCGCCGCTGTTCATAGCGGCGTTCTTCCTTTTCTCAGTGCAGGCCCGGGCGGCCGGCGGGACTTTTCCGCAACCGACCGGCGCGGTGAACGACTTCGCCGGGGTGATCCCCGTCCAGTACAAAGACAAGATGGAGAATCTCGCCCGCGAGCTCCTCGCGAAGACCGGCACGGCGGTCGTAGCGGCCACGGTGGAAACGATCGGCGACAACGATCCGGCGGATTATGCGAACCGTCTCTATCAGGCCTGGGGGATAGGAAAGAAGGGCGAGGACAAGGGGGTCCTGATCTTTCTCGCCCTCAAGGAGCGCCAGATCCGGATCGAAACGGGTTACGGGGTGGAGGCGATCATTCCCGATGGCCTCGCCGGCGAGATCCTCGACCGGCATGCCCTCCCCTACTTCAAGGAAGGCGACTACGGACGAGGATTTGCCGAGACGATGGCGGCGATCTCCTCCATAGTGGCAAAGGACGCCGGGGTGACCCTCACGGGGGTTTCCCCGCCGGCAGGGAAACAGGCCAGAATCCAAAAGAAGCCCGGGATTTTTCAATTGCTGCTCCTGCTGGCGGCCGCGTTTTTCCTCCTCGGAACCCGCCGGGGCCGGGCGATGCTCCCCTGGATCCTCCTGCTTTTGATGAGCGGCAGCGGCCGGCGCGGAGGGGGCGGCTTCGGCAGCTTCGGCGGGGGAGGATTCGGTGGCTTCGGCGGCGGGATGAGCGGCGGCGGCGGCGCGGGCCGCGGATTCTGAATGAGGTGAGCTGATGACAAAAATACCCAGGAAACCGGAAGAGATATTCGCGGAGATAGCCGGGGATTACCGGCAGGTCTTCGGGGAGGATCTGATTTCCCTCATACTGTACGGGAGCGGCGCCGGGG
>JAHJXP010000003.1 GCA_018827585.1 Pseudomonadota bacterium
ATATTTCTGCAGAGAGGTGGATAAATGGCACCACTTCGCTTGAGTTGGAAGATTTCCAAATTGTTTACCTTAATTATGTTTCCCCGACTTAATTAGTTCAGTTTTTGCTATTTCAACCTCTGAAATCTATTATCCTTTTCTCCGTCGGACCAGAACCTTACGCCCCAGCTCGGTCGTCCTGTAGCGCTGCTTCGAGCTTCGCGGCTTATCTGGTATCGTCATCTTAAGCCAGCCGGCCACAAGCAATGGCTCAAGGTATGTCTTGCGAAAGTGTTCACGGTCTCTTAGACCAACTGCCCTCTGCAATTCCTCTCGAGTGCGGGCCGTTCGGGCCGCTTCAAGAACTGCTATCACTTGCTGGGTAACTTGCTGGGTAACTTGCGGGGTAACTTGCGGGGTATTCATATCAGCTAATTCCCCCACCTCTGAATCGGCCACCTCCAGTGCCAGTTACCGGCCGCCGAGTTCCTCCTCCAACTGCCCGACGACATCTCCGACGAAATCGTGAAATCCCCAGCCGATGCCGTCGGCCATCTGCTCCACTCTCGCCAACCGGTCGCGGAACTGTGGATACATCGCCCGCGCTTCGCCGCGCAACAGGGCGGCCAGTTCGTCCAGCGCCGACTCCACGCTGTCGTAGAACCGCTCGTCAATGTCCCCATACAGGTGGGTGAATCTCGTGCCGTTTTCCACATAGGTCATCAGCAGTTCCGCCGTGCCGGGGAGGTTGCCCGCGGCCTTGCGGTAGTCGCGGATGGCCTTGCGCGCCTCTCCCAGCTTCAGCTTGCCATCGCCTCATGCGGGAAAGAACTGCTCCACGATCTTGCCCCGATACTTTTCCAGGACCTCTCCGCCGCACTCTCCGGCCTTACTGCGGGCATGGATAAAGTCGCGGTTCCCCCCGGCAGCTTCGTACAGGTCTTCCAATAGTACGAGCAGCGCGGGCTTCTCCCAGGCGGCGAGTTGTTGGCGGACCGCGCTCCAGCCGCCAGGTTTCTTGGTTGCGTTTGTCATGGTTTGAATGAGCCAGTTTGGACGCGTTTCAAGGGGGGCAATGATTCGGGTGGAACGATCAGGGTGATGCTGCGCGCCCGTCCAGGCACGCGCCGAATCAATCCCCGCCTCTCCAGCGTGAGAACCATCGAATGCACGCTCGGCGGCGTGATCTGAAAAAACCGCTGCATATCGGCTTCAGCCGGAGCGCAACCGTTCACGATGCTGTATTGATGGATGTAGGCCAGGAACTGGCCCTGTCGTTCGGTGTAGGTCGGGTTCATAAAGGTTTGTGGCTGATCGACATTAACTCCACTCATGACTCACGCCTTTCCAGCGAGGCAACCACGGCACGGCCTTTCTCGGAAAGCCTGTATTTCTGCTTGCTGCTGCGAGGCTTATCGGGAGTGGTCATTTCCAGCAATCCGGCAATGAGCGCCGGTTGCAAGTATGCCTCGATAAAGTTGTCCCGATGGCGCAGGTCCAGTTTTTCTTGAAGTTCGGCTCGGCTCAATTCTCCATTACAGACAACCAACAGTCGCTGGACTTGCCCGGTGACTTGCCCGGTGACAGCATCAGCCAATTCCCCCACCTCTAAATCGGCCACCTCCAATGCCGCCGGATGCACCGGCAGGCGTCCAGTGGAATGACGGGTTATGCCGAGGGGTTAAACATGAGCAGGCTCGAAACGATGAATGCGCGACAACACATCAGAGAGGGCGTCTTTGGCTTGCGCCGTATCGTAATCGGTCTGCAAGCCGACCCAGAAACCGTCGCTTGTGCCGAAGAAGCGAGACAGGCGTAAGCCGGTATCGGCGGTCACGGCCCGCTTGCCCGCGACGATCTCTCCGATGCGCCGTTGCGGCACTCCGATTTCCTTGGCGAGCCGGTACTGGGTAATCCCCATCGGCTTCAAAAATTCCTCCAGCAAGATTTCGCCGGGGGTAGGGTAAGGTATTTCACGCGGCATGGTCACTCTCCTTCAATAGCCTTTCCCGATCTTCTGAATTTAAGGAAAAATCTGATATCATAACGATGCGATAACCGCAATAGAAACGACGAAAAATAATCCTTGATCCCGTAGTGGGATCAGTCTATAATTTCCCACATGCGAATCATCTCCCGAAAGACCTTGAAAGATTTTTGGGATCGGCATCCTGATGTGCAACAATCTTTGCAGGCCTGGTATGATGACGCCAGACATGCGGAATGGAAGTCTCCCGCGGAGATCAAAAGCACTTATCGCAATGCCAGCTTTATCGCGAACAACCGCGTGGTTTTCAATATCAAGGGGACTCGGTACAGGCTGATCGCAGCCATCCAATATCAACACGGCATCGTGTACATCCGTTTCGTCGGCAGCCATAAAGAATATGAAACAATCGATGCCGCCGTGATTTGATCGGAGGAAGGAACCATGGAGATTAAACCCATCAAAACCGAGACGGATTATCAGGCGGCCCTGAAGAGATCGAACGCCTCTTCACGGCGGTTCCCGACACGCCGGAGG
>JAHJXP010000232.1 GCA_018827585.1 Pseudomonadota bacterium
CAACGAACAGGCCAAGGACGGGAAGGTCGTCGGAAGCTGCGACGGGGGAACGAAAAAGATCCTCTACACGCGGGGGAAATGATCCCTTTGCGGCGGTCCTTCCCGCAAAGGCGCCTGCAGCGGATTCAGGCCGGCTTGTCGGCCATGATCCAGGACCGGACACGGCCGCTGCGCCGGATCGTGGCGGGAAGCCCGTACGCCTGCAGGGCCGATCCAACCGCTTCCGGCGTCCGGAAATGACTTTCCATGAGCAGCAGCTTCTCGGCGAAGGCGATGAGGTCAAAATGCCTGCTTTGCAGATCCTTGAACAAGTCTGATCCCTTTCATCACTGTGAGGTTCGTCGATTACTCACGTTTTTCTCCCCAATAAACCTGGCCGTCAGGTCGTCCGCGCGGCGATCCCCGCCTTGCCAAATCACCTCCGATCGGATAACCTGAGTCGGACTTATAAAACAATCTCGTAAAAATAGGAACGGAATGAATCCGGAAATCAGGCAAGAAAACTCCATCCTTCTCATCCATCCGCCGGCGGCGAAGGCTTGCGAGGCGCCGGGGGGGCCGGCGCGGCTCGCGGGGGCGCTCCGCCGTCACGGCGTCCCCTGCCGGATCTGGGACGCCAATCTGGAGGGTCAGCTCTGGCTGATGGAAGAGGGGCGACGAGTCACTGGGCCGTCGCCGGACGGCACGGCGGGAATATGCTTGCAAAATTCCGTTCATGGAGGAACACCGGCAGGAGAAACGCCTGTGTCCGACCGGAATGCCGCTGACCTCTGGACGCGACGCGCGGCGCGACATCTCGCGGAGAATCTTGCCGCCTTGCGCTCCCGCAACCTCTACGGGAATCGCGACCGGTATCGCCGGGCGGCGACGGATGTGAACCGCCTCCTCGCGACGGCGGCCAGACCCTCGGGAGTCCGGCTGAGTCTCGCCGATTACGAGGACGAACGCCTCTCGCCCGTCCGAAGCGCGGACCTTATCAGGGCAGCGGCCATGCCGGAGGCGAATCCTTTTTACCCCTGGTTTGGCAAACGTTTGCCGGAGATCATAGAAGAAACCCCCGTTTCATATATCGGTTTTTCGCTGAATTACCTCAGCCAGGCCCTGACGGCCTTCGCAATGATCGGCTTTCTCCGGCGGGCTTTCCCGGAGATCGGGATCATCCTCGGCGGTGGGCTCGTCACCTCCTGGCTCCGGCGACCCGGCTGGAGGAATCCCTTCCCGGACCTCGTGGATGGGCTGATCGCGGGGCCGGGCGAGGCCCCGCTCCTGGCCTTCTTAGGGAAGACCCATGACGGCAGTCACGACCAGCCTGATTTTAACGGTTTTCCTCTGGCCGGTTACCTCTCGCCCGGAGTGGTCCTCCCCTACAGCGCCTCGTCGGGATGCTGGTGGCGCCGCTGCTCCTTCTGCCCGGAGCGGGCCGAGGGGAACCCCTACCGGCCGCTTCCGCCGGCACAGGTCACGGCGGACCTCCGAGCCCTGGTTCAGGAGATGAGACCGGCGCTTATCCACATTCTCGACAATGCGCTCAGCCCCGCGCTCCTCGACGGATTGACCGCAGATCCGCCCGGGGCGCCCTGGTACGGTTTTACCCGGGTCACGTCCCGCCTCGCCGATCCCGATTTCTGCAGGCGGTTGAGGGATGCCGGCTGCGCGATGCTGCAGTTGGGGCTGGAGTCTGGCGATCCGGAGGTTCTCGCCGCCCTGAATAAAGGGATCGACCCGTCTACGGCGTCGGCGGCCCTGAAAAACCTCAAGGCGGCGGGGATCGCAACCTACGTCTATCTTCTCTTCGGAACGCCCGCGGAGACGCCCGCGGCGGCTCGGCGGACGCTTGCCTTCACGCTCGCCCACTCGGAGGAGATCGGCTTTCTGAATCTGGCGATCTTCAACCTCCCGGCTTATGGACCGGAAACGGAGCGCCTCACCACGGGGGAGTTCTATGCGGGCGATCTGTCGTTCTACCGGTCCTTTTCCCACCCGCAGGGCTGGGACCGGCGGGAGGTCAGGCGGTTTTTGGAGGAGGACTTCAAGAAGCACCCTGCCGTTGCGGCGATCCTACGGCGCGATCCGCCCTTTTTCACCTCCAGCCACGCGCCGTTTTTCGCCCTGAAAGCGCAGGCTGCAGGTTTGCCCGCCCCGCGGGAAGGGCCTCTCCTTGCAGAACATCCCCGAAACGGCGCGACGGTCACGGCGAATCGAGCCGAAGGCGGAAGGAATTCAAAAATGTGATGACAAGAAGCGCGCATTTAAGTAAGTCACCTATGGCCCTGAACAGACCCCAGGAAAATTCCCCGGAGATGAAGCGGCCGCTATGGCGCGACAGTTGGTTGATGGCGATCTGCATCGGCCGAATCTTCATGTATATGAACTACATGGTTTATGCCGCGTGTCTGCCGATCATCAAGGGCGAATGGGGAATGTCGGCAACGCAGGCCGGATCAATTGTCTCGGGGTTCATGATCGGCTATTCGGCGTCGCTGGCAATCGCATCCTGGCTGGCAGACCATTTCGGCGCCCGGCGGATATTCGTGCTGTCGGCGTTCGCCAGTTCAGTCGCCGCCCTCGCGTTTGGTATTTTTGCGCGAGACTATGCGACGACACTGCTTCTCTATTCCTTGATCGGCGCCGCCCAGGGCGGCATCTACACCCCCGGCATCGTCTTAATGGCAGAGAGGTTCTCGGCGGCCCGCCGCGGGGGCGCTGTCGGCTGGTTTATTGCGAGTACCTCGATGGGCTATGCATTTTCCCTCGCCGTTTCAGGCCTCCTGATCGCGCTGGGCGGATATGTGCTCGCCTTCCTCGGGACGGGCATCCTGCCGTCCGCGGGGGCCCTGATCCTGTGGATCGCTCTCCGGCGTACGCCAAATGTCATTCATGACCGCCGCCGCGGCATACGCCTCAAGGCTGGTGCGAAGAACCAACGAAACACCCGGTACCTGGTGGCGGGTTACACACTGCATTGCTGGGAGTTGCTCGGCATGTGGGCCTGGATCCCCGCCTTTCTCGCGGCAAGCCTCGCTTTGTCCGGCGCAGCTTCGGTACGGTCCGCAGAGCTTGCCGCCTATTGCGTGGCCGCGATGCACATAGTCGGCGCCGTCGCCTCGTCCACCATGGGACATTTGTCGGATCTTCTGGGACGGCGGGCGGTCCTGATTGGACTGGGCGCGGCGGGCGCGCTTCTCTCCCTGATCTTCGGCTGGCTGGTCGCCGTGCCTGTGCAGATCCTGGTCGGGTTGATGCTCATCTACGGGTTTGTGGTCATCGGTGATTCTCCGGTGCTTTCCGCCGCGCTTACCGAAGTCGTCGCGCCTGATCGTCTTGGATCAGTGCTGGCGGTGCGGTCGCTTCTCGGGTTCGGCGCCGGCGCCGTCTCGCCTGTGGCCTTCGGCGCAGTGCTCGATTGGCTGCTTGTCGGCGATAATCGCGCCTCGGCATGGGGACCGGCCTTCATGGTGTTTGCGATCGGCGGGTTTGGCGCCGCCTGGTGCGCGTGGCGTCTTCGCCGACTCTAAATCGTGAGGTGAGAAATGGAATATCTCGCCGTGAGTGCGGTGGCCGTGCTGATCTCGGCCCTGACCCTGTTTTCGGGCTTCGGACTGGGCACGGTGCTTATGCCGGCCTTCGCCCTGTTCTTCCCGGTGCCCGTGGCCGTCGCCGCGACGGCGAAGGATAATGCGTGACAACAAACAGAAATATCAAGAAAAATGCGGTTTGCAACACCTGCACGCTCAAGCTGGTATCCATCGCTTACCGCCGAGCAGGCATTTATCTCCTAAACCGCCACGTGTTCGTCCAGGAGCCGCCAGGCCTCCTCCCGGCTGAAGCCGGTTACGCGGCCTTCTTCACAGGTCAGCACCCCCCTCCGGCCGAGTTCCGCCAGGACCTCCCGGATCTCCACCGCCTCCTTGCCGGTTGCCTTCGCCAGCTCTTCGACCGCGTTCGTCTCCGCCGGGAGCGGCCACATCCGGAGGAAATAGAGGGTGGCCGTCAGCCTGATCCAGGACAGGGTGACCTCCTCCAGGGCCTCGTTGGTATGTCTGATCCTGTTGGAGAACTCCTTGAGCATGAACAGGGAGACCTCGTCGCTTTCCCGCAGGATGCCGCGCAGGGTGTCTCCGCTGATGACGGCGATATGGCACTCCTCGCTGCACCGGGCGGAGGCGGTACGCGGGGCTTTGATCAGCGCCGCCATCTCGCCGAAATATTCCCCCGGCCCCATCTCTGCGAGGATCTTCTTCGTCTGCCCGGCCTTTTTCTCCATCCGTACGCGGCCGTTGAGTATGTAGAAGAGGTCATGGCCGCCATCCCCTTCGCGAAAGATGTATTCGTTCCGGCCGTAGAGGTGGCCGAATTTCCGGAAGAGCCGCTCGTCGATCCGCCGGTGTTTCTTCGTGGACTTCAGGAGGGCATTTTCGATGAGGATCATGTCCCGCCGCTGGTAGGACGAGATGAGTTCCGCGCAGAACAGGAGGATCAAGGAGGCGTAGAATACCCAGATGACGAGGATGACGACCGCCTCCAGGGAACCGAAGATCACGTCGTAGCGGGTGTAGTTGGCGACGTACCAGGTGAAGAATTGCTTCGCGATCTCCATCAGCGCCGAAAAGATCGCGCTTCCGATAAGGGCGCTCCTGAGGCTGACCCTCCCCGCGGGGATTACCTTGTACAGGACAGTGAAGAAGATCACGGTAAGCAGATAGGGGAGGAGGTAGCGGAAGAGGACCCCCTGGACTTCCGTAATGAAGATCCACCCCTGGACGAAAACGGGTTGCTTGGCGAGGACGGCCGCGATGTAAGTGAGCACCACACTGGCGACGCCGACGGCCCAGCCCAGCGGGATCATACCGATGGCCAGAAGCTTCGAGACGATGTAGTTCCGGCCGGTCTTCGACCGGAAGATGATGTTGAGGGCCGTTTCAATGGCGCTGAAGATCATTGCCGAGAACCAGATCAGGCTGATGATCCCCGCCCAGCCGAGGAGATCCTTCTTACCCGCGATATGACCGAACTGGATGAGCAGCGCCCCCGTGAACGAGGGGATGAACTGCCTTATCCCCTCGATTAGCTTTTCCCGGATATCGGGGTCGTGGCTGAAGAAGTTGTTGACCAACAGCAGCGTCAGGATGAACAGGGGGATGATCGACAGAATGGCGTACAGGGCGATGGCCGCGGCCTGGTTCGTGTTGCCGTTCACCCGGTAGTTGGCGAGCGCGTCGCAGAGGATGTCCCAGGAGGTCGTCATGCCCAGACGGAGCCTCTCTGAGGGCGCTTTCGCCGCGGGATGGTTCTTTCTGGCGGTCATGTTTTTCAGCCCTGCATCACCTCGTGAAGCGCAGTAAGCGCCATATCGATCTCGGCTCTGCCTATTCCGTAGTGGGTGAGCATCCGGAAGCGGGCCGGTCCCGGATGGGAGAGGCGGACGCCCTTCTTTTCCAGGCGGGCCATGAATTCCTCATCGGAGAAGCGCCGGTCGACGAGATCGATGTAGAGGATGTTCGTTTTCACGCGGTCCGGCTCGGTGGCGAGCCCCGGGATAATGGCGATCCCCTCGGCGAGGCGGCGGGCATTCGCATGGTCTTCCGTTAGGCGATCGACCATTTCCTGCAGGGCGACGATGCCCGCAGCGGCGATGATTCCCGCCTGGCGCATGCCTCCCCCTAACATCTTCCTGATTCGGCGGGCCCGCGCGATAAAATTCCGGCTTCCGCAGATCACCGACCCCACAGGCGCGGCGAGTCCCTTGGAGAGGCAGACGTTCAGCGAATCGCAGCCCCGGGTCAGCTCTCGGACGTCCACGCCTAAGGCTACGGCGGCGTTGAAGATCCGGGCGCCGTCGAGGTGGAGCAAAAGGCCGTGTCTTTTCGCGAGCGCCGCAACGGCATCGGTGTACTCCGGCGTGAGGGGGGCGCCGTAACAGCGATTGTGAGTGTTTTCCAGGCAGATGAGGCGGGTTTTGGGAAAGTGAATATTGTCTGCGCGGATGGCCGCTTCGATCTGTTCGACGGCCATTGTTCCGTCCGGCCGGTTGGGGATAGTGTGGGGGAAGATGCCGCCCAGGGCGGACATCCCACCCGCCTCGTTGAGGAAGATGTGGGAGCAGTCGCCGAGGATCGCCTCCTCGCTGCGGGCGCAGTGGGTCAGCACGGAGACGATGTTGCCCATCGTCCCGCTCGCGACCAGGAGCGCGGACTCCTTTCCCACCCGCTCGGCAGTCATCTGCTCAAGGCGGTTGATCGTCGGGTCCTCCCGGAAGACGTCGTCTCCCAGCTCGGCGCGAAAGACGGCCTCCCGCATGGCGGGGGTGGGAAGGGTTACGGTATCGCTGCGCAGATCGATGACGGGCATTGCAAACCTCCTGATGTTCAGTGTATAATCAACATAGACGCGAATCCGTTCCGGTGTAGCTCAATCTTTCACACTCGCGGCGTTTAGTCAACCATTTCGGGTAAGCGCCCCCGGAAGCCCGAGAAAAAAATTGACATGCAAGGTCTTTCAAAACACTATTATTGACGCCTTCGTAAAAAAGTAAATTTTCCCCTCCCCCGGCGGGAGGGGACTAAGGGGAGGGGGAAATAACACGCAAAGATACGGCCCATGATCACCCCCACCTTGATCCTCCCCCGTCAAGGGGAGGGAGAGTAAATGCTCCCCCGTCAAGGGGGAGGGAGATTTGCGACTTTTTACGAGGTCGTCATTATTGAGATGTCTCAGTAAAAAAAGTACCTAAACTGTCATTCCGGTGAAAACCGGAGTCCAGACGTCTTCCCGGTGAAAGGCGGCATGCATGGGCACTATACGGAAATCTCTCGGTCTGTGTCTGGGGGCATCGACGATCTCTCTTGTCCATATAGAACAGGAGCCGGAAGGCGGCGGGCGCCCGCCGCGCATCATTGCCCATTCCAGCCACACCCACGAGGGCGATGCAAAGCACTGTTTGATCGAGGCCTTGCAGGACATAGACATCCAATCCTTCGATCGAATTGCCGCCACCGGCCGCAAGTTCCGGCGGTTCGTCAATCTGACGTCCATCCCGGAACCGGAGGCGGTGGAGTGCGCCTACGCCTTCGTCAAACCCCCAGGCGTCGACTGCCCGGCCATTGTTTCCGCCGGCGGCGAAACCTTCATGGCGTATGTCCTGAATCGGTCGGGACACATCGCCAATGTGGTCACCGGCAACAAGTGCGCTTCCGGGACCGGGGAGTTTTTCCTGCAGCAGTTGCGCCGCCTGAATGTAGGCCTGGAGGAGGCCGCTAAGTGGGCGGCGGTGGAGGAGCCGTATCACGTCTCGGGCCGCTGCTCGGTGTTTTGCAAGTCGGACTGCACTCATGCCACCAACAAAGGGACGCCCAAACCGCAGGTGACCGCCGGCCTTTGCAAGATGATGGCGGACAAGATCCTGGAGCTGTTGAAGAAGGTGGAGCGGCGCGACATCATGATCGCCGGCGGCACAGCCCAAAACCGCATGATGATCGAATATCTCCGCCGGGAGATCCCCGGCCTGGTCGTGCCGGAGACGGCGTCCTACCTGGAAGCCCTGGGCGCCGCCCTGTGGGGCCTGTCCCATGAAACCGCCCCTTTCCCCGGGTTTGCCGACCTCTTTATCGCGAAGGCGACCTCCTTCGACAGCCTGCCGCCGCTGACCGATTTTGCGGGCCAGGTCGAGTTCAAAACCATCGAACGCGACGCCGTCCGGGCGGGGGATGACTGCCTGCTGGGGCTCGACGTCGGTTCCACCACCACCAAGGCCGTGCTTGTGCGCCGGGCCGATTGCGCCCTTCTAACTTCCGTGTATTTGCGCACCAATGGAGACCCGGTGGGCGCCTCCCGCCGGTGCTATCATTCGCTCCTGGAGCAGGTGCGGCGGAAGGTCGATCCGAAAACGATCTCCATCTCAGGTCTGGGCGTCTGCGGTTCCGGCAGGCAGATCGCGGGGCTGCACGCCCTCACGGAGGGGGTCATCAACGAAATCGTCGCCCATGCGGCAGCGGCGGTCTATTTTGATCCAAAGGTGGACACCATTTTTGAAATCGGCGGCCAGGACGCCAAATACACCTATATCATCAATTCCGTCCCCTCCGACTACGCGATGAACGAGGCTTGTTCGGCGGGGACCGGCTCTTTTCTGGAGGAATCGGCCCACGAAACGCTTGGTTTAAGAATGGAAGATATCGCCGAGGCGGCCTTCCGGGGGAAGCGTCCCCCCAATTTCAACGACCAGTGCGCCGCCTTCATCGCCTCGGACATCAAAAACGCGATCCACGAAGGCGTGGCCCGCGAGGACATCGTGGCGGGCCTGGTGTACTCGATCTGCATGAACTACGCAAACCGCGTCAAAGGCAACCGGCCGGTGGGGGAAAAGATCTTCATGCAGGGCGGCGTATGCTATAACGGCGCGGTCCCGCTGGCGATGGGGGGCCTGATCGGCAAGCCGATCGTCGTCCCGCCGGAACCCGGATTGATGGGCGCGTTCGGAGTCGCCCTCGAAGTCCGGAAGCGGCTTGAAGCCGGGCTCATAGCCGAGAAGACCTTCGATCTCGAAGCGCTTGCCCGGCGGGAGGTCGCCTACGAAAAGCCGTTTGCCTGCCGGGGAGGGAAGGAGGGATGCGACCGGAAATGTCCCATCGCCGTCATCCGGGTGGAGGGGAAAAAGTATCCGTTCGGAGGCGCCTGCAACCGCTACTACAACATCCGCAAAGCGGTGCGCTGCGACGCGGAGCGACTCGATCTGACGCGCGTTCGCCAGCGGCTCGTCTTTCAAACATACGGGGCGCCGCCGGAAAAAAAGGGAGTGCGGCCCGCCAAAGGCCGGGTGGGCCTCAACCGCAGCTTCCTTGTCAACACCTATTACCCGCTGTACTCCAATTTTTTCCACGAACTGGGTTTCGACGTAGTCTTGCCCAGCCGCCCCAGCCAGGAAGGCATTGATCAGTGCGGCGCGCCCTTCTGCTATCCGGTGGAACTGGCGCACGGTTTTTTCGATTCGCTCCTCGAGAACGACCCGCCCCCGGATTTTCTGTTCCTGCCCCACTTCAAGGCCGTACCGGGCCGGGATGACGGCGGCAGTTCCCAGTCCCAGGTTTGCCCCCTCGTGCAGGGGGAGACGTTCTACCTTCGGACCGCGTTCGGCAAAAAGCTCGGTCGTCTCGGGGAGCGCGGCGTCCGGCTCCTGACGCCGCTTCTGGATTTATCCGGCGGGATCGAGGACGCGGAAGGGTCTCTGCTGGAAACGGCGCGCCGGATGGGGATCGGCCGCAGGGCGGCAAAGGAGGCCTTCGCAGTTGCCCTTGAGAAGCAGCGGGACTGTTTGGCGGCCATGAAAGAAGCGGGCAAGCGAATGCTCGCCGGGCTGGAAGCGGATCCGGACGCATTCGGGGTTGTCGTCTTTGCGCGGTCGTACAACGGCTTTGTCGGGGAGGCGCACATGGGCATCCCCCACAAGTTTGCCACCCGGGGAGTTCCCGTGATACCCCTCGATTTCCTCGACCTGGAAGGGGAGAGCTCGAAAAGGCACATGTACTGGGGTACGGGAAAGCTCATCCTCAAGGCGGCGCGCTTTGTGGAGAGGCACCCCCGGCTCTTCGGGGTCTACATCACCAATTTTTCCTGCGGACCGGATTCCATTGTCATCAGCTATTTCCGCGATATCATGGGCCGCAAGCCCTCGCTGACCCTGGAGCTCGACAGCCACACCGCGGATGCCGGGATCGAGACCAGGGTGGAGGCCTTTTTGGACATTGTCCGGGCCTACCGTCAACTGCTGGCCAAACGGCTGATCCCGCCTCGGCAAAGCGCGTTCAGCCCGGCCCGCACGATTCTCGACGGCGGCCAGGCCAAAGTCATCACGTCGGCGGGCAAGGCCATACCCCTGACCGACCCGCGGGTGACGGTCCTCGTCCCCTCGATGGGAAAATTAGTAACGGAAGCGTTTGCCGCGACACTGAGGGGGTGCGGATTTCATGCCCAGCCCTACCGAGAGAACGACGAGGCGATCCTCAAGCTCGGCCGGGCGAACACCTCCGGCAAGGAATGTCTGCCGCTGATCCTGACCGTTGGGACTCTGTTGAGTTACGTAAACAACGGCAAAAGCCCCTCGGAGGTCCTGGTCTACTTCATGCCGACCGGTTCCGGTCCCTGCCGCTTCGGCCAGTACTCCGTCTATATGGAGGACCTGATCCGGCGACTGGAAATACCGGATGTGGCGATGCTTTCCCTGTCCTCGGACAATTCCTATGTGGGCCTGGACAGCAATTTCGAGCGTTATGCCTGGTGGGGGGTGGTGGTGTCCGATGTCATGGAGGACATCCGTTCGATGCTCCTGGCCAATAGCGCCGATCCTCTTGCCGCCGGTGCCCTGTTCGATGAAGAATGGCGGATGATTCTTCCAGCCCTGGAAAAGGGGAGCTTCCGGGTCCTGACCGGCCGGCTGGCCGAGTGCGCCGAACGTCTGCGGGCAATACCGCTTAAGCGTCCGTCGCACAGCGTGCCGGTGATCGCCCTCACCGGCGAGATATTCGTCCGCCGGGACCCCCTCTCCCGCAGGTATCTGACGGAATACCTGGCCGAGAAAGGTTTTGCCGCCGTCTGCGCGCCGGTGGCCGAGTGGGTTTACTATTGCCATTACCTTGCCGAGCGGGGTTTGAATCAGGATCACCTGACGACGGCCCAGAAATTGAGGCTCAGGATCCGCAACATCTACCAGAGACGGTGCGAGAGGCGGATCAGGGCGATCCTTGCCAAAACCGGGCTTGTCCGCGCTGAGGCGCTCGATGTGGCCGGCATTATTGAAAATGCCAGGCCCTATATTTCGCCCGCCCTTTCCGGCGAGGCCATCCTCACGGTCGGCAGCGCGCTTGCGGAGGTCGTCACCCACTCCTGCGGGGTGATCGCCATCGGGCCGTTCGGGTGCATGCCGAACCGCATCTCGGAGGCCATTCTCGGCGAGGTCATGACGGCGGGAAAGAAACTGGCGACCGATCCCCAAAACCCGGCGCTGCGGGCCGTTCTCGCGGAGATCGACGATCTGCCGTTTCTGGCCATCGAGAGCGACGGCTCGCCGTTCCCGCAGCTCATCAGCGCCAAGCTCGAGACATTCCTCTTGCGGGCGGAGCGTCTCCATCAGCGGATGGCCGGGAATTAAAAAGTTGCAAAAGCCGCACCCATGCGATAGCTTGACGACCATGAATCTTCATGCCCGCCTTATTTTTATTGCGAGCGCGATTCTCTTTCTGGCCGTCGCGGCGTGCGGCCCGAAGGAGAAGGAGTACGCCCCCGCCGGGAGCGCGGCGGCCGCGCCCGCCTACGGGGACATCATGGTCGAGGGCTCCATCGGCGACGCCTCGAACCTCATCCCGCTTTTGGCCACGGATTCCACCTCGCACGGGATCGCCGGGATGATCTTCAACGGCTTGGTCAAGTATGACAAGGACATCAATATCGTGGGCGACCTGGCCGAATCCTGGGAGGTCTCCCCGGACGGCCTGGTCATCACCTTCCGCCTGCGCAAGGGGGTCCGGTGGCATGACGGGCAGCTCTTCACCGCCCGGGACGTCCTTTACACCTATCAGATCACCATCGATCCCAGGACGCCCACCGCCTACGCCGGCGATTTCCTAAAGGTGAAGAAGGCCGAGGTCCTTGACGATTACACCTTCCGGGCGACCTACGCAAAACCCTTCGCCCCCGCCCTGATGAGCTGGTCGGTCGGCATCCTCCCGAAGCATCTCCTGGCCGGGAAGGATATCACGACCTCCCCCCTTGGGCGGCGTCCGATCGGCACGGGACCTTACAAATTCAAGGAATGGGTAACGGGCCAGAAGATCGTTCTGGTTTCCAATCCGGACTATTTCGAAGGGCGGCCTTTCATCGACGGCTACATCCTGCGGATCATCCCCGATACGGCGACGATGTTCCTGGAGCTCCGCGCCAACGGGATCGACCGGATGGGACTCACGCCCCTCCAGTTCACCAGGCAGACCGAGAACAACCTCTTCCGGAGCAACTACAATAAATTCCGTTATCTGTCGTTTGCCTACACCTACCTGGGATACAACCTGAAGAACCCGCTGTTCACCGACAAGCGCGTCCGGCAGGCGATTGCTTACGCGGTGAACAAGGAGGAGATCGTCGACGGCGTCCTGCTGGGCTTGGGGAAGCCGGCGACGGGGCCCTACAAGCCGGGGACCTGGGCCTACAACCCAAACGTCCGGACCTATTCCTACGACCCGGCGAAAGCGAAGGCGCTCCTGACAGAGGCGGGCTGGAAAGACGCGGACGGAGACGGCGTCCTGGAGAAGGAGGGCCGGCCTTTCGCCTTCGAGATCATCACGAACCAGGGGAACGAGGTCCGGGCGAAGTGCGCCGAGATCGTCCAGCGGCGTCTGGCCGAGGTCGGCATCCGGGTGAAGATCCGGGTGGTCGAATGGGCCGCCTTTGTGAACGATTTCATCAACAAGCGGAAGTTCGACGCGACGATCCTGGGATGGACGATCCCGATGGAGCCGGACCTCTACGACGTCTGGCATTCGAGCAAGACGGGGCCGGAGGAGCTGAACTTCGTCTCTTTCAAAAACGAAGAGGTGGACGCCCTGATTGTCAAGGCCCGCGAAACTTTTGACCAGGCCCTGAGGAAGCGCTGCTACGACCGGATCCAGGAGATCCTGGCCGAGGAGCAGCCCTACCTGTTCCTCTACGTCCCCGACGCGCTGCCGATCGTCCACGCCCGTTTCCGGGGGGTGGAGACGGCGCCCATCGGGATCGGCTGGAACTTCATCAAATGGTACGTCCCCAAGGCCGAACAGAAGCTCGTCATGACGCGCTGACGGAGGCGCCTGCCGCGTACCTGCTATGGGTTTCATGAGAGGCAAGGCATTTGCGACTTTTTATGAGGTCGTGTGGTATAATTCTGCGAAAAAATCCGGTGGCATTTCATGGGAGTTGAACGGAAAAACGGCCGGGAGCGGGTATTTGCCGTGAAAAAAAGGATGACAAGCGCAAGAGCGAGGCCAAATAAAAACGCCGACGAAGAAGCCGGAACGTCCGCTTTCCCCCAGAAGCTGATCGACTCGATACCCATACCCGTATTTTACAAGGACATCCGGGGTGTCTACCTTGGCGGCAATCAGGCATTCGCGGACTTTTTGGGCAGGAAGATGGAAGATATCGTCGGCAAGACGGTCCATGAAATCGCCCCCGAAGACCTTGCCGAAGAATACGAACGAGCGGACAAGGAATTATTCCGGAGAGAGGGTATTCAGACCTACGAGAGCGCCATCGTGCATGCCGACGGCGCGAGGCATAAGGTCATTTTCAACAAGGCCACGTTCAGCAATCGCGACGGCGTGGTGAGCGGCCTGATCGGATCGATCTTCGACATCGCCCAGCGCAAGGAGGTCGAGGAGCGGCTGCGAAGGAACGAAGAGAGATACCGCCGCATCTTCGAAAACATCCAGGACGTCTACTATGAAGTGGGGCTGGACGGCGCCATCCTGGAGCTCTCCCCCTCCATCGAGAGATATTTCCAGTTCAAACGAGAAGATCTTATCGGGCGGTCCATTTACGAGTTTTACTCCGATAAAAACAGGAGAAAGGCTTTGCTGCAGGAAATCGAAGAAAAGGGATATGTCCGCGATTTTGAGATCCATCTCCGGGACCGTCGAGGGGCTCAATTTACCTGTTCGATCACGGCGTCAATTATGCCTGGAGAGGGAGAACGTCCCCCGCGGATCGCAGGTTCCATGCGGGATATCTCGGAACGTAAGCGGGACGAGGAGACCCTTAGGCAAAGGGAAGAGGAACTCTCCATCAAATCCCGGAATCTTGAGGAGGTAAACACGGCGTTGAAAGTGCTCCTCAAACAGAGGGAGGAAGACAGGAAAGAACTGGAAGAAAATGTGCTCGCCAATGTGAAAACTTCCCTGCTTCCTTATCTCGAAAAACTAAAAAAGGGGCCTCTGACCCAGCGCCAGAGGGCCTACCTGGAGATTCTCGAAGCGCAAATGAAAAAGATCATCTCGCCCTTCCTCCACAGGATATCCCAGGCCTGTTTCGATCTCACACCACAGGAGATCCGGGTGGCAGATTTCGTGAAAAACGGGAACACGACCAAAGAAATTGCTGATATTCTCAGGATCTCCATCAAAACCGTCGATTAC
Source organism: Pseudomonadota bacterium (assembly GCA_018827585.1). Taxonomy (GTDB): domain Bacteria; phylum Desulfobacterota; class Syntrophia; order Syntrophales; family UBA5619; genus JAKAFS01. The sequence continues at coordinate 14,154 of JAHJXP010000232.1, forward strand.
CATAGAGACAATATCCGCAGAAAAATGGGCATCAAGAACCATCATACCAACCTCAGGTCCTTTTTGTTGAAACTTTCATAATCCCTGTTTTTACCCCGTATTTTCCCCAAAATCGTCCCGTATTGCGTGGCGGGGAATGCTGTCTTATATTATAACCAAATAAAATCACTCCGAAAAAGGCAAAGGAGGTTAAGAGATGAAAATACAGGAGATCAGAGAGATTGCTAAACAGTGGGATGTGAATGCAAGGATCGGCCGCTCCAAGCAGGACATCATTCGGGATATCCAGATCCGGGAGGGCTATTCTCCCTGTTTTCGCACAAAAGAGGAATGTGAAAGCGATTGCCTCTGGAAAAGCGATTGCCTGACAAGCGAGAAATGAAGAACGGCGATCGCATGATAAAGGTGGTGACTCGATATGGCGCCGGACAGTGCGAATCATCGCGGGAAAACGGCTGTGCTCCTCATCGCCCCGGAGACGGGAAGGCTGCCGGAAGACATGTGCACCCTGGCTGGTTACATCTCAGGAAAGAGCGGGGGGTTAGGGGATGTTGTTGCCGCACTTTGCGCCGGGCTCACGGAACGGGACATCGAATGTCACCTCGCAACGATCAACCTCAAGAAACGTTTTCAAAAGGAGAACTGGATGGATAAGGCGGAATGGAGGGTGCTTCGCCACACTATGGATCCGGAGAAAATCCATCTCGTCAGTTCATCTATATTTAATGATCTTTCTAGCGCTTATGCGGGAAATCCCCTTTGCAATGCAGCGGAGTTCCAAAAAGAGATGGTCAATCATCTGATCAAAGAAATCCGGGGAAAAAACAAGGGAAGGCTGATCCTTCACAGTCACGACTGGATGGCCGGAGGCGTAATCACCGCCTATGCAAGATCAAGAGGCTGCCCGGTTCTTCATACGGTTCACAATGTCCACACGGGATATATACCTCAAGAGATGTTCTACGGGGTTGATCTCGACGACCTCGTCAACAACCTCTATTTTACCGAGGATCAGGGAAAAAGGTGTATCGACAGTCATGCGACAGCCATCAAAAACGCCAACCTGATCAATTTCGTCGGCAAACGGTTTCTTCATGAGGTCATCGAAGGTCATTTCGTTGACAGACCGATCATTCCACCTGCCGTGAGAAATGAAGTCAGGGAGAGATATTATCACGGCGCCGTTCTGACTATCATCAATGCACCCTCCCCCGTATTGTATCCTGAGTCCTGCGACTATCTCACAGAAAAATATGGTCCTGAAGAAGAAATCCTTGCTGCAAAACGCTCAAATCTCGTTGCCTTCCAAAAACGGACCGGTCTCATCGAGGACCCCAACGCCATTCTATTTTACTGGCCGTCAAGGTTGGACCCCATGCAGAAGGGAGTCGAACTCCTCGAAGAGATTGCGCAGAGGTTCGTGATCGAACATGGGGATGTACAGATAGCCATTGTCGGGAATGGCGTTGGAGGCGACAGGACCCATGAAGAAATTCTTGGGAGGATTGCCTGGGCCTCCGGAGGAAAGATTACCTATCAACATTTTGAGGAAGGGCTTGCCATGCTGGGTTATGCGGCCGCGAATGATGTCTTCGGCGCCTCCCTCTATGAGCCGTGTGGGCAGATTGATCAGGTCGGAAACCTCTTTGGGGCAACGGCGACCAATAGAGACACAGGCGGGTACCATGACAAGATCAAGGAACTGAGACTGCGGTCCGATGGAGCGGAGCGTGACGAGGAGAACGGGTTTCTCTTCCGGGATTATGACAGCGGCGGATTATGGTATGGCCTGGAAAAGAGCGTTCGTTTCCACAGGAGGGCACCGGAAGTCAGGGGAGAGCAGGCAAAAAGGATCATGAGGGAGGTGCGAAGGGAATATAGCATAAAAAAGATGATTGATGAATACATCGGGGTCTATGAGAAATTGAACAGGGGGAGCCTGCTGTCGTAAAAACAGCAACAAGCATTCGCGTAAAAACTTACTTTCAGGGTGAGAAAAATGGAAAATCAAAAAGAGGTCTTCTTGTTTCAACCCAGAAAAATACTTGTACCGACGGATTTCTCGGAAGACTCTAATCTGGCCTTTAGAATGGCTTTGAGTATTGCCGTCAAGTACCAGGCAAGGATCTTTCTCCTCCATGTCATCAGCAATACGGTACAGCAGAGTTTGGCTGGTTACCGCCTCGACCAGAGCATTGTGGACCGTGTTTTGAACGAGAGCATCGTTTTTTCCAATGAAAAGCTTCAGGAAGAAATCGATAAAAATCAACAAAGCGGGAATATTAAGGTTATTCCCGATGTCCGCAAGGGTCAGCCATATGAAGAGATTCTGAAAGAGGCATCCGAGCGAAAGATTGATCTTATCGTGATCGCCTCTCACGGGAAAACGGGTTTGCAAAAATACTTTATCGGAAGCGTCACGGAAAAGGTGATGAAAGAGGCAAAATGTCCGGTGCTTCTGATCCGAAGTTAGGAGAAAGAGGAGGTGTCGGCATGTTCTCCATGATGATCCGCACATGGGGGCCGAAGAATGAAAAGGAGGTCAGGACGAGAAAGGGGTAAACGCAAATCCTTTAAAAATATTTAAAAAGAAGGAGGTGTGTTTTATGTATCAGAAGATTCTTGTTCCTCTGGACGGTTCGGAACTGGCCGAGAACGCCCTGACCCAGGTAAGAAACCTGGCAGGAGTGGGGGGTGTTGGGGAAGTCACCCTTTTGAAGGTCGTAGAGATCGATCTTATGGGGCTTTCCGAGCCCCCCCATCATACCCGAAGCATCGATTTGCCCGCGCTCAGAAAAGCCCACATGGAAAGATCGCAAAAGTATCTCGAAAAGATCCAATCTCAGCTCAGTTCGGAGGGGATGAAAGTAAAAACGGAGACGCTGGAAGGAAGGCCCGCGCAAACGATTGTGGATTACTCCCAGAAAAACAGCATGGATCTGATCGTCATCGCCACCCACGGTTACAGCGGAATGAAACGGCTGATGTTCGGCAGCGTGGCGCTCAGGGTGCTCCATGATTGTCATGCGCCCGTGCTCCTTATCAGGCCGGAGTCCTGCCGGTAATAATCACATCCTTCCGGGAGAGCCGGTGGGGCCGCATCCGCCTTACATGGACATTCCGGGTGAGATGAACGGCCTTATTGCACAATATGCGGATCGTTACCCGACGCGGAAACGCTGAACAGTCTCCTCAGGAATCTCCAACCCTAACCCCGGTTTCTGCGGCGGCAGCATATGGCCGTTTTTGATCTGGAGAGGCTCTGCAAACGCGGTCGCCACCCAGGGCATGTATTCGATGGGACCGGAAGTCATGACCCCGCAAGCGACCTGGATCGTGCTCTCCATCATGTGATGCGGCGCCACCGGCAGCTGGGCGACGTCGGCCATGGTCACCACCTTGACCATCTCGGTGATGCCGCCGACCCGGATGATGTCCGGCTGCAGGATATCCACCGCATCGGCGCGCAGATAGGCGGCGAATTCGAAGCGGGACCCCAGGGTCTCGCCCATCGCGATGGGGATGTCCAATGCCGCCGCGAGCCTGGCGTGACCGGGGATGTCCTCACAGAGGAGCGGCTCTTCAAACCAGGCGACACCGAGTTGTTCAAGCTCGCGACCCACCCACATCGCTGTCGGAAAATCCCACTTCTGGTTGGCGTCGACGGCGATCCAGGCATCATCGCCCAGGGCCTTGCGGACTTCTCTGACCCGCGCTACATCGACCCTGGGATCTTCATGGCCGATCTTCATCTTGACGCCCATCATCCCCTGGGCCAGGTAGCCTTCGAAGGCCGCCACCATCTCGGAGACGCTCATGTACAGCCAGCCGCCGTCGGAACCGTAGACCGGCGCGCTTTCCCGGCAGCCGCCCAGGAGCTTGTATACCGGCAAACCGCAAATCTTCCCCTTGATGTCCCACAAGGCCAGGTCAACTGCCGCCTGCGCCTGGGTAACCAGCCCATGGCGGCCTACCGACTGGAGCCGCCGGTAGAGCTTGTTCCACAGCCGTTCGTGGTCGAGGGCGTCCTCGTCGATCAGCAGCGGCGCAAAATCGTCCTGAAGGACGCAGCGGGTGGCCGTGGCGCCGCCCAACAAACTCCAGGCATAGCCGATGCCCCGCGTGCCGTCTTCCGTGGTGATGAAGACGAGCGGCATATTGATGTGGCTGACCGGCCCTCCTTTCTTGCCGCTGGATGATCCCGACTGCATCGGGCGCGGCAGGGGCATACGCAGCAGCTCGGTCCTGACTTCGGTAATACGCATGATCCTTGTTTCTCCTTACTTTTTGATTCTCCCCAACACCTTCATGATTACTTCAAACTCGATCATCTTCTTCACCAGGGCCAAAGAGGCCTCTAAAAAAACCAGCCTTCCGGCAACAGAACATGGAGGAGGCGCGTGAAAATCAAATAGAAGAACGCCACCTCGCAGGCGACGATCCCCACCCAGAGGGCAAACCTGGCCGGGCTCACCCGGCGCCCGGCCAGGGCCAGATACAACGCCAGCAGGGACATCACCAGGACGCTCGAGACGAAAAAGCCGAGATAGCCGATGGCGATGACCCAGCCGAAGAAAAAAAGGCCCGTCGCCAGCACCCGGACGTTGCTCCCCACGTCGAAGAGGTTCCCGCGTTCGGCCGCCCGGCTGAAGCCCTTGATGACCAGCAGGGCCGAAGCGATGGCCATAATGCCGATCATGGCCGTCGGGAAGACGGCCGACATGTGCGTCATCCTCGGGTCGATCAACGACCAGAATGTTAAACTCAAGAGCAGCCCTAAGGTGCCGGCAACCAGATCCGTATTGACGTTGCGAATCATTTGGCACCTCCCTTGTTGACTTTTTCGGCCGACCACATCCGCCGTTTCAGGGCGAGCAGGAATGGCCATGCCGCCGAGACGACGACCATCGCGATCAGAATCCAGGAGAGGGGATTCTCGAAGAGGCGAAACCACGGAAAGCGGTAAGCCGCCCCGCCCAGGATCGCCTGCACATACCCCACCTCGGCGATGGTGCCGAGGATCAGCCCGAGCACAATGGGGGCGGACGCGATGCCGATCTGCTTGAGAAGGTACCCCGTGGTTCCCAGAATCAGCATGATCATCACGTCGGAGAGGCTGTTGCGAAGGGCGAAGGTACCGACGATGGTCGCCAGTCCAATGGTGGGAACCAGAAAAAAGTGCGGCGTGCGGAAGATGACGCGGTAGATGAGGCGTCCCCCGAGCAGTCCCACCGGAACCATGGCAATGGCGGCCAGCCCCATGGAGAAGATAAAGGCATAGGTGAGCACCCCGCTGGTCGTAAACAGCTCGATGCCCGGCCTAAGTCCGTGCAGCAGCATCACGCCGAGGATGACCGCGTCCGGGGGGGCGCCCGGAATCCCGAGCGTGAGGAGCGGCACCATGCTTCCGGCCACGGTCACGTTGTTGCTCGATTCGGAGGCAATCAGCCCCTCGGTTGTCCCGGTTCCGAAGCGCTCCGGGGTTTTCGAAGCCCGCTTGGCTTCGTTGTAGGCGACCAGGTTGGCGATGTTGCCGCCGGCGCCCGGCATGATGGCGATGATTTCGCCGATAATGCAGGACCGGATGAGGTTGCCGGGCTTGGAGAAAACCTTGGCCGCTACCCGCCAGAAGGAAGACTTCTCCTTGTCAGCGACGCTCACCGCCCCGAGAGACGCCCGACCGAGCGCCGCCATGTTGTACAACTCCGGGATGACGAACAGGCCGATGAGCGCCACGATCATCTCGATCCCCCCCTGCATCACCGGTATCCCGAGGGTAAACCGGGACTCGCCGCCGACGGGCGACAGGCCGATCGTTCCCAGCATGATCCCGATGGTGCCCCCCAGAAACCCCTTGAACACCGATCCTTCGGAGAGGGTGGCGATGAGGGTCAACCCCAGCATCGCCACCCAGAAATACTCCGCGGGCCCGAAGCGAATGGAGAGGAGCGCCAGCGGCGGCGCCAGGAACAGCAGGAACAGCACGCCGGCGATGCCGCCGATGGCCGAGGCGACGGTGGCCACGCTGATCGCCTCGAGCGCCCGCCCCTGCTTGGCCATCGGGTAACCCTCGAAGGCCGTCGCGATGGAGGACGGCGTCCCCGGCGTGTTCACCAGGATGGCGGCAAAGGATCCTCCGTAAATCGCCCCCATGTAAACCGCCCCGAGAGCCACCAGACCATCCAGGGGCGTCATGGTGAAGGTAAAAGGCAAAAGGACGGCCAAGGCCATCGTCGCCGTCAAGCCCGGCATCGCCCCCGCGAAAAGACCGATGGTAACGCCCCCGAAGATCAGCAGAATCATTTTCGGGTGCGCCAGCGCCCCCATTGCCTGCAGACATATGTCCATCGACACCCTCCACGTCTGAACGCTTCGTTCAAATCCCGCTGTCATCGAGACAGCCGGCCCGTGATTCTTACTTCTTCTGCGCCTCCAATTCGGACAGAATCCCTCCGTAATCGGCCTTCATGCGCGCCACCAGGTCGATTGCCTGTTTTCCCGTCGCGGTGGTGATTTCAAAACCCATCTCGCGCTGCTTGGCGGCGATCAGATCGGTCGTCTTGAGGAAGGCATCCGTCAGCTTTTTCACGATGTCCGGCGGGGTGCCCTTGGGGACCGCGACCCCCCGGTAGGCACCGCCCACGATGTCGTAACCGAGTTCCTTGAAGGTCGGCACATCCGGCAGCATGGCGACCCGCGCATCGGCGGCCACGGCCAGCGTACGCAGTTTGTCCTTATACTGGACCCCCACCATCGTATAATTCATGGTGCTGGTGACATGGCCGCCCATCAGGGCCGGAATGATGGGGCCGGTGCCGGTGTGGGGGACGTAGGTGGTTTGAATGCCGGCCAGCTTGTCTAATCGCAAGGCATCCAGGTGATTGGCGCTGTAGGTGCCGCTGCCGGCGACGGTCACGGCCTTGGGTTTGGCCTTGGCCAGTTTGATGAAGTCGGCCAGGGTCTTGATGTCGCCGTCCCTCTGGACGATCAAGGCATTGGGCGTGAAATGAAACCACATGATCAGTTCAAATCCGTCGGTGGTGTAGCCGGTGTCCTTCCGCTCCATCGGCTGGGCGATGATATGGGGGATGTTGACGCCGATGATCGTATAGCCGTCGGGCCGGGCCGTGCGCTGAAATTCGCTCCAGGCGACCGCGCCGCCGCCGCCGGGCTTGTGAGTGACATTGACCGTTACGCCCAGGATTTTTTCCAGGTGGCTCTGCTGGAGACGGGCCGTCACGTCCGATTCCCCCCCGGGATTGAAGGAGATGATGTAGTTGATCGGTTTGTCCGGATAAGCGGCCAGAGCGTCGTTGTGCTGGATGGTGGCCAGTACGACCGCCGCCAGAACCATACAGAAGCAACCTATAAATCTTTTCAGTTTCATTTTGTCCTCCTTACACTGTAGTTTGAAAGTTAAAGTTGATTCCCATTACCCCATTATTACACGCTGCTGAGCATGAAACCCCGAAACCCTGTTCTGACGCTTGCCTATTCCCGGCGCCCCTGTTCCCTCCGGATCATCGGTATGATCCCGCCGTTCTCCAAAATGGCGAGTACGTACGGCGAGAGGGGCTCGGCCATCAGAGCCGCCCCGGTGGTCCGGTTGATCACCCTGCCGGTGTCCATCTCCACGCGCAGCAGGTCGCCCCGCTTCACCCCTTTGGCGATGCCGGGACAGACCAGCAGCGGCAGCCCCAGATTGATCGCATTGCGGTAGAAGATGCGGGCGAACGATTCGGCGAGCACCACCGCGATGCCGGACGCCTTCAACGTTACCGCGGCATGCTCGCGGCTGGACCCGCACCCGAAATTGGCGCCGGCCACAATCATGTCTCCGGGCCTGACCTCCCGGACGAAGTCCGGGTCGGCACCCTCCATGACATGTTGGGCCACCCGGTCGGGATCGGTGAGATCCAGATACCGGCCGGGATAGATCTGATCCGTATCGATATTGGCGCCGTATACGAACGCCGTGCCTTTGATAATCATGTCTGTGCACCTCAGAATTCGCGCGCCTTATCTGTGGTCTTTGTTACGAAGCCGTTTCTTTTGAACACATTGATGATCTTTCACGAGAGCATCACCTCTATGTTAGGTATTGTGCGGGATCGGCAATCTTCCCCTCCAGGGCGGCAGCGGCCACCGATGCCGGGGAGGCCACGAAAATCTCCGCCTCGGCATGTCCCATCCGGCCCGGAAAGTTGCGGCTCGACGCCGTGATACAGGTCTCGCCGGGCGCCAATATCCCCTGGTGTGTCCCCAGGCAGGCGGCGCAGCTGGGGGTAACGAAGGTGGCGCCGGCCTCAACCAGGGTTTGAATATACCCCTTGGCCATCGCCTCCAGAAAGACACCCTTGGACGCGGGAACGACGACAAACCGCGTCCGGGGATGGATGCGCCTTCCTTTCAGGATCCGGGCGGCCACCGCGATGTCCTCCACCCTGCCGCCGGTGCAGGTGCCGAGAAAGGCCTGATTGATCGGGCGGCCAAGATATTCGGGCAATATCGGCGACATTGTCCACACTGTGGGGTGCGGCCACTTGCGGCTTGAGGCCGGTTACGTCAAAGGTATGTTCCGCGGCGTAATGGTAGCCGGGATCGGTAGTCACCACGGGAGATTCCAGTTTCACCTTATCCCGCAGGAAATCGAAGGTGACCCGGTCAGGCTGGATGTAGGCCGTTTTGGCGCCCATCTCCGTCGTCATGTTGCACAAGGTCATCCGCTCCGACACGCCGAGGCTTTCCAGGAGCGGGCCGGTGAACTCCACCGCCCGGTAGACGCCGTAACCGGCGCCGAGGGTCCCGATGACCTTGAGGATGATATCCTTGGCGAAAACCCCCTTGCCTGTTGTGCCTTCGAGGTGGATACGGATCACTTCCGGTACACGGAACCACAGCCGTCCCGTCATGAGAATAATGGCCAGATCGGTGGCGCCCACACCGGCGCCGAAGGCCCCAAACGCCCCATGGGTCGTGGTATGGGAATCGGTGACCACGACCAGCATCCCGGGATGGACCAGCCCTTTGTCCGCCAGGACCTGGTGACACACCCCCTGATCGATATCCATCAACAGATCGATTCCCTGCTCCCAGCAGAATTCACGGAACTGCTTTTGGTTGTCGGCCTGGGTTATCGTCGACGCGGGGGCAAAATGGTCCAGAAACATCACCA
>JAHJXP010000233.1 GCA_018827585.1 Pseudomonadota bacterium
CTCCCCGCCACGAGTTTCCTGCCCTGACATCATCGATCAGAAACCGGATGCCCTGGTTATCCGACGGATTCAACCAGAGCATCCGCTCGAAGACAAGCGCCGCCTCGGCAAACCGTTTCAACCGCCAAAGACACAACCCGTAGCCGTGCAGGCACCGCAGAAAAGGACGATTGTCCACGTGGCCCCACGGGAGCGCGCCGTCAAATCCGGCAGGGAGTGACAGTTCGCCGATGTGCAGGCCGACTTCGTAATGCCGGATGGCTTTCTGGGGATGGCTATCGAAAACAAAATGGCCGAGGTGCGCATGGGCATCGAGACAACGCAGGTCGGATTCGCAAAGTTCCATCAGCAATCTCACCGCTTCATGGCGGTTACCCGCGTCTTTGAGATCGACCGCATCGATGATGGGACCCGACAGTTCGTCGGGGTCGGCCCCCGGCAGCACCTGCTCCATTTCGAAGGCCGGGCGCTCTCCGCGGGCAATGATCGGTTTGGCCCATTCCTCGATCGGTTCATCCTCTTCACCCCAGTATTCCTTTTCAGGGTTCCACGTGCCCATGGCTTGAAGTTTCAGGGGCACGAGGCCAAGGGCGCTTACGTCCAGCCGGGAGGATACGATCTCTCCGGAGAGGTATGGGTTGTTTGCGTAGCGCCACTGCTTGCGGGGGGCGACCGTGACGATCTCGCCGGGCGCCACGTCCCACAGACCGCTGGCGCGCAGGGTGAGGACTCGGTCGCTTCCCATTAGGCGGCAACGAACAACGCTCTCTTTGACCGCAAGGGCGATCAGTTCGACGGGACGGCTCAGGTCAAGGTCATCGTCCGTGGCCTTGTGCTTACGCTTGCGGCGTACGGGGGCCTGCGCCTCGCCGGGGTAAGGATCGAGACAGAGCCACCGTCGGTAGGCCGCAACATACCGGGCGCCGACGGACCTTTCCGGAAACGTCACATCGGAGGCGGCAACGACGTATACCGAACCATCCTCCCGACGGCACTTCGCCGTCAGACCGCGCCGTGTGTTGCCGCCATAATCGATCTCGACGACCAAGACCGGTTCGCCGATCACAAACCCATCGGCCGGTAGGGTGACATCGTCCTCGATAACCTGACGAAAGGCCCAGAGCTGCTCGTCGTCGCCATAGGCATCGGTGGTGATTTCCTCGATGAGCTCATCCAGAGCGGCAAGATCCTTGTCAATGCTGTTCTTCCGATCCATAAAAGACTCTCCTTGATCAATGTTCGCCTTTGTCGAGAATCTGCTTCCTATTCGTGTAAAGCAGGGTCGATGCTATAACCTCCATGAGAGCTGCACGGGCATCATCAAAATCCCGGTAAAGCCAAGCATCAAATTTTCTAATAGAAACGAGTCGCTGTCTGTTAGCAATTTCGTGCTAATAGACATCAGGGAAGATGATACCGCGCCCACCGCTACAGCCCCCCCCGATGCAGCGCCCCTTACCTTTGTCACTCTATAGGGCATATCCGCTTACGGACAATTTACGGACAATTTACGGACAATTTACGGACAATTTACGGATCATGTTTGAATCATTGCGGTATTGTCAGGCAAAAGATAACGGGAAGGTTTTCCCGTTCCTTCGAGTTTCAATAACAACCGATCTTTCATTTTTTTCAGGATGTATCGCGCTTGAGTCTCGGTAACATTCAGCAATGCCTGACACTCCCTCCGCTTGATCGAACCGTGTTCCCGCACATAGGCCAGGATCTTCTCTTCATCCGTTTCCAGCACCACCTGCAACGGCGGCGCTTCGACGGGAACATTCAACGTGTAATAGGCCCAACGCCGCGAGCCGTGCAGATCGACCAGGCCGTAGTCCGTCAGGTTGCGCAGCTCCCGCGTGGCCGTGACCGAATCCACATGGTTGAGCCGCTGATAATCGTTGTTGGTCATCCCCTGGTTATGCCGCAAATAGACAAGGGCCATCCTTTGATGGTCGTTCATCGGCTTCTCGGCAAACCGGTTCAGCCAGGCAACGGCCGCCGGATTCAGCAGCGTGTGGCTTCGGAACGTCACCCAGAAAGAAGAGCGGCGATCCCGAAAACGAGGGGGTTCAAGATTCGCCTGGCGCATCGCTTCGAGCATGGCGCTGACCCCGCTGCCCCGGTTCTCGACCAGATGCAGATCCTCCATCAGGCGTTTCAGCTCACGCGTCGCAACAAAGCGGGTGAGGTTGTGGAGCCGGTAAAATTTCCCTTGACTTTTCGGCCGAAATCCATAATCTATATGTGACTCATCTGCCACGTGTAGAAGGAGATCTTCGCCGTCCCTCGGGGCGGCGATTGCATTTTATGGCATCCGTTGCGTGTATTTTTTCCTGAGACTTTCCCTCCGTCCCGCACCATCCACATGATATGCGGTTATCAGAAAAGCCGCTTCGCTGATCCTTTGGCTGCACTTGACCGAATCATACATTGATGAAGCATTATCATTCTATAAGTCAGGCATAAGCCGGATATCGGTTATGTGCCATCGTTATTTTGTGCCAAGCGACCGGGAAGATGGCACATAACGGCCGGAGGCCGGCACATTTTCATGGCCGTTCAATCAACTGCCGGGGAGATATCGCCTTTCCCTGCCCCTGCCTGAAACCTTCAACATCCCCTGATCGACCAACTTCCCTGCCACCCTCACTGCCTGGCGTCGCGATACCCCTAAAGCTATGCGGATATCCTCGTTCTTAATATACCCTTTTTCCTTCAGCACCGGTTCCAATGCGTTGTATTCAGGAGGAATCTTTGCCGCGGCAACGGGGATGCCGGAAGAAAATAGTTCATAAATCCGGCCGCCTTTTCTGGGCAATTTCACGAGTCCTTTGCCGATCAGATCCTTGATATCCCGCGACGCCTGGTAGATGTCCACGCCCACCAGTTTCTGATATTCTCTGCTGGTAAAGGCGTTTTGATGCTCCTTTGCATAGACAAGGATTCGTTTTTGATTGCCGTTCAGCTCCATAGTCTCGAATTGCGCCAGCCAGCGGAGCGTTTCCGGCGAATAGGCCACGGTATTCCGTAACGTGACGGTAAAGATGGCCTCCGCCTCCATCCGGATTCCCGGCGGGTAGAGGCCGTCGCGTTCCATCGCCTCGAAGATGCGGGGTATGCCCTCGCCCTGTTCGCGCATGTAGCCGAAATCGCTTAGCACCCGCACGATCCGCGGGTTCCGGGAGGCATGGATGCGCTCCCGCCTGAGCAGCCTATCCAGCGTCACCGGCTCCACCAGTTCCCCGGGGCTGCGGATCTCAAGGCGGTCGTCGAACATCCAGATCTCGATGCCCAGCCCTTCGTAACGATAGTCCCGGTGGGCGACGGCGTTGACGATGGTCTCCTGCCAGGCGAAGGTCGGATATTCCAGCTTTTCCTCGAAGAAAAGATCGACGAGACGCTGGCGTTCACGCAGATGCGGCCGGATGGTCTCGTAGGCCTTCTCGATGAGCAGCACAAGCGGCCCCTCGATCCGCTCCCGCTTGATGATGTTCAGCGCAGCGCCCACACGGCGCTCGGTTCCTTCGTACTTGACGAAATCGATGCCGCAGCGCGGATGCCAGCGCCCCGGATCCCTGCCGAAAAGCAGCAGCGCGGCCATAGTCAGGACGGTACTGCCATTGCGTCCTTCCGCAAGGCGGTAATGCGCCAGGATCTCCTCCGGTGACGCCTGCATTCCCTGCCGTTCGCCAAGTCTGCCGATAAGTGCAAGATCGAGGTCGGCAAGCGTCGCCTCGGAGACAAAGCGCGTTTCGGTAACGCGGCGTCGTTTGCCTTCCTTCATGGCTTCGATATCGCTGGCGGGAAATGGAACATTCCGGTCGTCGATGCGCAGGAGATACCGGCCGTCGGCGAGCTGGTGCGCTTCCATGCTCCAGTCCACCTCGAAAAGGAGAACCGGCTTTTCGTTGAGTTTCCCCTCCCGAATCCGGGCCTTCACCGCCGGCTTGATATGGGTTTTCGGAGCCGAGCGCAGGATTTTCAGACGATCTTCCGGGTAGTCCGCACCGGAAACGGCGCCGTCATCCTCGATGCCGAGGACCAGCGCGCCCCCGTCGGCGTTCGCCATCGCCGCCAAAGTCTCGGCCACATCCAGCGCCACATCGCGAACCGGTCGTCGCCTGACCTTACCCTGCGAACGGTCAAAGCAGCTCTTCCGCTCGAAGAACTGCCCTTCCTGCTGGTGGAGAATCCATTCAAAATCGGTCATTGTGCATCATCCTCTGGTATCTTTCCCATGCGGAAAAGGTGTCGGCCAATAAAGAACGGGGCTCAAATTCGTCAGACAGCGTCTGACGAATATCGCCTTGCGTCTCGCCTGGGTCAAGATGGCGGCAACACGATCGAGAAGAATGCCGTAATCTCGCGGTATTATTTCATCTTTTTTCATAGAGTTCCACCGTTGATGAATTCAATATCCTTATCACTTCAACGGCCAGCCGCCGATGATCACCATTTCGGTGATGTCAACGAAATGGTCCTCGATCCGATGGCCGCTGTTGAAACACGACAGACGAGCCTTGCCGATGACCGATTCAAAGTTTCGGTAATCAGTGTATCTGAAAATGCTTGCAAAATCGCGGCTTGACCAGTGCTCAAAACCTGCCTCGTTAGTGCGGCGGATGCGCTCGAAGGGAGACATGCTGTCGGATGTGGAAATATTTTTATCTTTATTCATGCTGCCTCCTGTTCTCATCACAATTTATTGGCCGTA
>JAHJXP010000234.1 GCA_018827585.1 Pseudomonadota bacterium
ATCATCGAGGCGCTTCGGAATCCGGCGCGAATCAATACCTTCAAGAATTCATGCCAGTTCTGCAAATCGAGGACCCTGGCCTGTGAATCCTTCAGGACCTCGAATTGTTGAATTCGCCTTTCCTCGGAAAATTGCTCCGTTTCCAGATCCTTGCCCCGTAAGATTGAATAGACATAATTCAAGCGGGCGCGACGGAAGCCCAAGCCGACACAGACGCGAAGGAGTTGATCCGGTTCCGGCTGAATGAAGTAGTTGAAGGGGGATGCCTCGCCAAGGGCCGGCTCCCGTGTTTTCCTGCAGAATTGCTCAAGCTGGGTTCGTCCTTCATCCCAGAATACCGACATCAAGGTCAGGATGAAGTCTGCCTGCTTGAGGGTGACTCCCTTGCTGTTGATGCGGACAAACACCTCCGCCACCCTCTCCTCGTCGATATTCGGAGATAGTTCGAGGGCCGTAAACGGATAATGCTGGAGGTCATAAAGTTTATCGATGGATTCATTCAACATGTCCTCTTCTTGCTCGCTGACCGGACGATATTCTCGAAGCTTTTTAATAAAGTCTTTGACAAATCGATTCCGTGCATGCTCACCTGACCAGAGTTCAGAGATGTTGTGAATAAATTCCGGGTCCCGCCGAATCGCGGCATCAGCGACATCAAATCGGGCATCGCAGGGTCGAAAGGCAATCTGGATGGATTGCTCCGTATAGTCACTTCGGATGATATTGCGCCCCTTGAGGACCGCATAAAGGGCTGTCAAACGCTGTTGCCCATCGACAATCAATAATCGGGGGACTTTCTGCTTCGTATCGATGCCGATCTGGCGATGGTTCCCATTCAGGGTATTGATCCAGAAAAGCAGGTAGCCTACCGGGAAACCTTTATACATGGAATCGAAAAGATCCCTGACCTTGGCCGTCGTCCAGACAAAGGGTCGCTGGATATCCGGCAAGCCGATTTCACCGATGTCGATGTCTTCAATCAGCTTGGATAGGGAATAACCGACTTGTTTGAACAGAGTGGCTTCCATTCAATGACCTCTCAAAGTTTTATGAACCACAAGAATCAGACATCGGTGGTTCCTGAACATTCCCCCAAAGAACAGAATATAGCTTATTCATCACTCCTGGGTCTAAACTCAATCCTTCCCTCGATAGATAAAGATCCAACATCGTCATTCTATGAAGCAGATCGTTGGCTTCCTTGTTTCGCTGGTTTTGTCTGTGCGTAAGGTATTCCTCGACCAATGAATCGATATTATCTTCGACCTGTTTTTTTAGCTGAATCAATTCCGTGGTTGGTCGTTTGTCTGAAAAATTCGTGATGAAGAGGTCTATCAAAGAAATCCAAAGGTTAATTAACTTCTCTATATGATCTTGTTTGACGACTGCAAATTTTTTTTCACCGACAAGCGCTCTTATATTTCCGATTGGATCAATATAGAGGCTCCCCCATTCCACGATATTTCCGGTTCTTCGAGGTTTCAGCGAGGGATGTTCAAATTCGTCCCTGACGTCCTTATCAAATTCGGCAAACAGATGGTTTATCCTGCGTTGTATCAGCTTATAATCGTTATTGAAGTTGATAGAAATCGATCCTGAGGCCTTTCGCATTTCATTCATTAATCGACTGAATATCTTAAATATCTCCTTCAGCTTATCCCAAGTCAGCGTGTAATAATAAATATCCAATCCTGCCTGACAGGATGAGCAGGGGCGTGGCGGTTGGATTTCACCATCCTCCGTTCTTATTTTGATATTTTCTTGTATCCTGTTGTACTGGGAAACAATACCATAAACATGGTTCTCGAATACAGACATGCAATGCTGCAATTCAATGTCTTTCTGCCAGTCAGAAGTGATTTTTATAAAATGAAGCCTGCTGGTAAGATTAGGCACAAACTCAATCATGGGCGTCATTTCCTAACCCCTGCCGTTTCAGTGCTAACTGAGGCTCGGCTGGCAATGGATCGAGGATGGTTTGGTAAGGCTGACCGGTTTCTTTGGCGCGTTGCATGGCGTCGTAGATTTTGAGGATCAGGTTTTTGGTCCGGTATTCGCCAAATTGGGTGATGTCCTTGCGCTTGACGATGGGGAAGGTTTCAAGGATGTAGTCGGCGTCGTCAAGGTTGATGCCGTAGAGGTGGAAGTACAGGGCGTCCAACTCACAGCGGATTTTGAAACGGCGTTCTTCGTCCCAGATGAAGGGTTCCGGCAGGGGCGGTCGCGTGGCTGGATTGGGGTAAAGTTCCTCCCAAACGTCCTCGGCAAAGGGTTTCATGTCGTAGGCCGTGTAGGTGAGTTCAAGGACCCGCTGTAAAATATCATTTCGTACGGTTTGATCGCTCTTGGGTAATGGAATCTGTTTCACGATAAAAAATGTATAGTTGACCCCTCCCAATTTCTGACGCCCGATATAATCAAATGGAATTGATGACAGACAAGCACCAAGCTCCATGAGGTTTGCCTTATCATCACCCATAATCAGGGGCATGCTGTGTCCAACGCCAACCTTTGGAATAAAGCAGGGCAGCATACTTCTTTCGTTTGTCGGGCTCGTAACATTTGTGAATCCCAGTTGCCATTTCATGGAACCGATCTGAGCTTCAACCTCGGATTCATGAACCCAATAGCGTGGCATTGGCAGACGATTTTGGTCTCGATGTTCCGTATCGCTTAATGAATCCGGCTGACCTTGACGAACGACAGCCGTGGCGCTGATAACGACATCTGCTGCACGATGGTCGTAGGGTTGGGTCATCTTCGCCTCATAAAGCGGCAAATATCGTTTACCGTCGCGCTCGAAGACATTCCCTTTCAGTGTCCAGCCGTCGGCCTCCAGTTGTTCCCGATTGCGGAAGAGATCGGAGTCGTTGGCCATGTGGAACATCGTTGCAAACTTGATCCCCCAAGGGTTGCCCGCTTCGCCCTTCGATTCGTCGATGAGGACGGGGACGCGACGGTAGATGGCCTTGGTGATCTCCGCGTCCCGCTTGCTCCGGAAGATGGGGCAGGTGCGGGTGTTGGGGTTCAGGAGGGCGATGTCTTCTGAGGAGAGCTTGAAGTGGCGGTCCGATTCATGGAGTTGGGCCGCGTTGGTCAGGAAGAAGGCGAAATCAGTCCCGCCGGGAGCGGTGTTTGGCCCGCCCAGCGTGAGGAGACAGAACTTCATGCGGCTGTCCACATCGGGGAAGAAATTCTCCCGATTCTCAAAATCATAGAGGCTCACGAGTGCCTTCTTCTCCGTCAGGTTGGCGAAGAATTGCTTGTTCGTGTCGTCCGTGGCGATCCCCGTGGGAACGATCAGCCCCGCGCGTCCTTCGTCCGACAGGAGTTCCCGGAAGAGACCGGCGAAGATCTGGTAGGTATTGAGGTCACCGACGGCGGAGAGGGGATAGCGACCTGACGTTCGAAAGAAGTGGCTCTCGCCCTCAGCCATCCGCTTGGCCGATGCGAAGGCCTTCCAGAGGTCGGGGTTTGTCTCGGGGAGATTCGCGATCAGACGCTTGCGGGCGGCGACGTTGGGGGCGTTTGCGATCTCCGGGTCTCGCTGGGCGAAAAACTCCTTTTCCTGAAGCTTGATACGCTCCCAGGGCGGGTTCCCGAGGTCGCAGTCAAACCCCTGCCGTTTCATGAAGACCTCGGGGAACTCCAGATGCCAGTGGAAGAAGCGGTGTTCGTCCGCCAGCGCTTTCACACGTCCGGCGGTCTTTCCGGCGAGGGCGTAGGCCCCGTCGCGAAGGCGGCGGAAGACGTCCTGCGTGGGGACGGTGTCGTAGGTCTCCTTCGTCAGGGGCCAGAAGAAGGCTGCCGTCCAGAGATCCGCCAGGTCGTGCTGATGGCGGATGGCGCGGCCATCGAGAAGGGTGTCATACTGCCGGGCCTTTTCCGAAACCTGTTTGATGTTGTCTTCGGGAAGGGATGCCCAGGTGGCATAGGCCGAGGCCGCTTCCCGCCAGTCGGAGCGGTCTTCCTGGATCATGAAGAGGTCCTGCTGCCCCTTCCTCTCTTCCTTGTTTTTCCGGCGGATGGATGAGGCCACGGCGGGATCGTCCCCCTCGATGGGCTTGAAGGCGTCGTCGGGGATGCCTTCATTCAGCAGTTCCGGAGTCGCCCCAATGAT
>JAHJXP010000036.1 GCA_018827585.1 Pseudomonadota bacterium
ATACCTGATTTGTCAAGTAAAATCTTCACATGGATGCAAATTATTTTTCACCAAAACCAAACAACTACAATGACCAAAATTCTTAACCGTTTATGCAAGTTCCTAACCGGACATTACTGCTTTTCCCAGGGAAAATAGATCTGACAACCTCGAAAAAAGTAAAAAAACATCCTTTCTGTCATTCTGAGCGAATGCGAAGAATCTGATATCATCAGAGATTCTTCGGATCTAATGCTCCTCAGAATGACAAATTAGGACTTTCTACGAAGCCGACAGATCTGTCCCCTTTTTCTTCTACATGAAAACGCTGATGGATTTGCGGGCGATAAGAAGAAAATCGCGAGGGAAAAGGCCCATGTGGAAAAGCGCCCAAACGCTGACGGCGATGACAATCGAATAGGCCGGAGAAAAGTCAGGGCGGCGAAGATCGCCTGAAGGTTCCCGGAAATACATGGCCATGACGACCCTCAGGTAATAGTAGGCGGCCACAACGCTGTTCAATACGCCGAACACGGCCAGCCAGTAGTATTTGGCCTTGACGGCGGCGCTCAGGACATAGAATTTCCCCATGAATCCGGCCAGCGGCGGCATGCCCGCCAGGGAAAGCAGGAAAATGGTCATGGCGAGGGCGACCAGGGGATGCCTTCCCGCAAGGCCCGCGTAACTCTCAATGCCGGTGTTTTCCTGATCCTTCTGTCCCAAAATGATGACGACCGTAAACGCGCCGACATTCATGAAGGTATAGACGAGGCAATAGTAGAGGATGCTGGAGGACGCAAACGGATCGCCGATCACGAAGGCGATCAGGATGTAGCCGGCATGGGCGATGCTGGAGTAGGCCAGCATCCGCTTGACGTCGTCCTGCACCAGGGCGGTGATGTTGCCGAGGGTCATCGTCGCCACGGCGATCAGCCACAGGATGCTGGACCACTCCGCCTGAAACGGGAGAAAGGCCGTATAGAATACCCTCAGGAACGCGCCGAATGCGGCGGCCTTGATGCCCGTGGCCATATAGGCCGTAATGGAGGTCGGGGCGCCCTGATAGACGTCCGGCGTCCACATGTGGAAGGGGACGGAAGCCGTCTTGAAGCCGAATCCCACGATGAGCAGGGCCATCCCGATCATGAACATGGGCGTCAGATAGAACTTCCGCGAAGCCACGTGGCCGGCGATGTCGCGGATGTCCAGAGCGCCTGTAGTCGCATAAACGAGCGCCATCCCGTAAAGCAGGAAGGCGGTCGCAAAGGCCCCCAGGAGGAAGTACTTGAGGGAGGCTTCCGCCGACCTGGCATTGTCGCTCAAAAGCCCGCAGAGGACGTAGACGGCGATGGACATGACCTCCAGACCGATGAAGATGGTGATGAAATGGGTCGAGGAAACCATGATCATCATCCCCAGAACCCCGAACAGCAGCAGGGAATAGTATTCTCCCCTGACGATGTCTTCGCGTTCCACGTACCTAAGCGACAGGAGCGTCACCAGCAGCGAAACGATCAGCGCCAGGCCCTTGAAGAACGTGCCGAAATTGTCGATGGTATAGAGGTTGTTGAAGATGTTTACCTGGATGTCCCATAAAAAGAAGGTGAAAATCATGGCCAGGCCGGTCCCGATGAGCGCCACGGCGCCGGCCAGGGTCCCCGTCGCGGCCCTCTTTCCGAAGGCGGCCAGCAGCAGAGCGACGATGGCGCTGACGGTGATGATGATCTCCGGGATGATAAAGCCGAATGCCAATTCGGGTATCCTAACAACCATGATTTCCTGCCCCTCTCATTTTGCGGCGGTCAGCCTTGCTGCGTCAGCGCCCGCCGCGGTATAGACAGCCGTTTTCGCCTGCATGACTTTCAGGTAGCCGGCCGCCGAGGCGTCCATCTTTTTCAGGAAGGCGCCGGGATAAAGACCCATCAGAAAAACAAAAGCAACTACCACGACGAGGATGGCCGCCTCCCTCTTGCTCAGGTCCGGCAACCCCCTGTTCTCCTCTTTCGTGATCTTCCCGAACATGACCCGCTGGAACATCCACAGCATGTAAACGGCGCCGAGGATGACGCCCGAGGCGGCAAGGACCCCGTAGAGCATGTTGCTTTTGAAGGCGCCCAGGAGGATGAGGAACTCGCCCACGAAGCCGTTGGTCCCCGGCAGGGCGATCGAGGAGAGGGTGACGATCATGAAGAATACCGCCAGCTTAGGCATCACTTTCGACAAGCCGCCGAAGTCGGCGATCATCCGGGTGTGCCGCCTCTCATAGATCATCCCGACGATGAGGAACAGCCCTCCCGTGCTGATGCCGTGATTGAGCATCTGGTATATCCCCCCTTCGAGCCCCTGCATGTTGAAGGCGAAGATGCCCAGCATCACATAGCCCAGATGGCTCACCGAAGAGTAGGCGATCAGCCGCTTGAGGTCGGTCTGCATGATGCACATGACGGCGCCGTAGATGATGCCGATGATCGCCAGCCACGAGATCAGGGGCGTCGCCGCGACGACGGCCGCCGGGAAAAGTGGAATGGCGAACCTCAGGAAACCATAGACGCCCATTTTCAGCAGGACGGCGGCCAGAATCACGCTGCCCGCCGTGGGGGCCTCCGTATGGGCGTCAGGCAGCCAGGTGTGAAAGGGAAACATCGGCACCTTGATCGCAAAGGAGAGCGCAAAGGCGGCAAACAGCCAGTACTGCTTGATAGCGGGGATATCCGCCTTGTAGAGCTCGATGAGGCTGAAGGTATAGATCCCCGTCGCCCCGCCGTAGTGAAAGTAGAGGGCCAGGATGGCCAGGAGCATCAGGACGCTCCCCACCATGGTGAACAGGAAGAACTTGATCGCGGCATAGATCCTTCGCGGACCGCCCCAGACCCCGATGAGCAGGTACATGGGCACGAGCATGAGCTCCCAGAAGATATAGAACAGCACGAGGTCGAGGGCGCAGAGGGCGCCGATCATCGCCGTTTCCAGGACGAGGAAAGAGACGTAATACTCCTTCATCTTGTCCTCGATCGCCTTCCAGGAGCACAGGATGCACAGGACGGTGATCAGGGTCGTGAGCATCACCAAAAGCATGCTGATGCCGTCCGTGCCGAGAAAATAGTCGATCCCCAATTCCGGGAACCAAGCCCGCTGCTCGACAAACTGCATGCCGGCGTCATTCTCAGCGAACGTGAAGAACAGCTGCAGGGACAGGGCAAATTCCACGAGCGTCCAGATCAGGGCCGAGACCTTGATCAGGAAGGCGTTCCGCCGCGGCAAAAGCATCACAAGCAGGGCGCCGGCCAGGGGGAAAATGATCAGCGCGCTCAACAGAGGAAATGTCTGGTTCATCTATGAAGTACCTCTAAGATACAAGTGCTCAGTACTTAGTGCCCGGTGCGGCACTCCGTTTTTCACCCCCACCCTAACCCTCCCCCATCAAGGGGGAGGAGATTTTGTGGAGTTTCTCAGGGACCGTCAAAACATCGGCAAAACGACAAGATAGCCGACCACGATGACGGCGCCCACAATGATGCCGAAGGCGTACTCCTGGACGTAGCCGGTCTCCACCTGCCTCAATCTGTCGCCCGCCCTTCTTGCCCAGTCCGCCGTGCCGTTGACCAAACCCTCGATTATCCACTCGTCCACCACCTTCAGCAGGAAGGCGCCCGCCTTCAATATGCCCCGGACAAAAAGGAAATCGTAGAGTTCGTCCACAAAATACTTGTTGTGCACCCAATGGTAGAGGCGGGCAAACCGCGCCGCGAACCGCCCGGGCAGGCCGGGATTTTTTACATAAAGGACGTAGGCGACGGCGATGCCCGCAAGGGCGATCAGGACGGAGGCGACCATGAGAGCCAGCTCCAGCGACCCGTCATGGCCGGCGTCCCCCGCCGACGCCCAGGCCGCAGAGATGATTTCAAAATTCCCGGTCGCCGCCACGGGGGCGGCGGCGCCGAACACCGGCGCCAGGAATTTCTCGATGGCGTTATCCCCGCCCAGGATGTGCGGGATCCCCACGTAACCGCCGACAAGGGATAAAAACGCCAGGATCATCAGCGGGATCGTCATCACCCGGGGCGATTCGTGGATGTGGTGTTTGACCTCCTCCGCGGCCCGGGACTCGCCGTGGAAGGTCCCGAAAAAGAGGCGGAACATGTAGAAGGCCGTCATCCCCGCCGTCACGGCGGCCAGAAGCCAGATCAGTGGATGACCCTGCGCCGAGCTGAAGGCCCTCCAGAGGATTTCGTCCTTGCTGAAGAAGCCGGAAAAGCCCGGTATCCCCGCAATGGCGAGGCAGGCGATGAAGAACGTCCAGTAGGTGACGGGGGTCTTTTTCCTCAGGCCGCCCATATTCCGCAGATCGAGCTCGCCGCTCATGGCGTGCATGACGCTCCCCGCCCCGAGGAACAGAAGGCCCTTGAAGAAGGCGTGGGTCATCAGATGGAAGATGCCGGCCGCATAGGCCCCCACGCCCACGGCAACGAACATGAACCCCAACTGGCTGATGGTGGAGTAGGCGAGGATCTTTTTGATATCATACTGGGCGAAACCGATAGAGGCGGCGAAAAAGGCGGTCAGGACGCCGATAATCGCAACGATAAGCATCGTATCCGGCGCCATGCTGTAGAGGAAGTTGAGCCTGGCGATCATGTACACGCCGGCGGTCACCATCGTGGCCGCGTGGATCAGGGAACTCACCGGCGTGGGGCCTTCCATCGCGTCGGGCAGCCATACGTGAAGGGGGATCTGGGCCGATTTCCCCACGGCGCCCACGAAGAACAATAGCGTGATGATCGTGGCGGCGCCGCCGCTCAAAAGATGCGCGTTTTCCCCGATCTCCGAGAAATTCAAGGTCCAGACGCCCTGGGCGCCCAGGCTGATGAACAGGAAGAAGATCCCGATCAGAAATCCGAAATCGCCCACCCGGTTGACGATGAAGGCCTTCTTTCCGGCGTCGGAGGCCGAATCCTTTTCATACCAGAACCCGATCAGCAGATAGGAACACAGGCCCACGCCCTCCCACCCGACGAACATCAGCAGGAGGTTGTTTCCCGTGACCAGAAGGAGCATCATGAAGACGAAGAGGTTCAGGTAGATGAAGAACCTCTTTACGCCGGGGTCGTCGTGCATGTAGCCTACGGAATAGACATGGATGAGAAAGCCCACGCCCGTCACCACCAGACACATGATGACGGAGAGGGCGTCAAGCCTAAAGCCGATGTTGACGCTCAGCTCGCCCGAGGCGATCCAGTTGTAGACGATCCGTTCAAACACCCTGGCCTCCGCCGGCAATTTGAGGAACTCCCAAAGTACGGCGGCCGCGACAAGAAACGAAAGAAAGATGGCCAGACAGGCGACCCAGGAGACGAAGCTCTTGGAAGTCCGGCGCCCGAGGGCGCTGTTGACGATGAATCCCAGGGCCGGGAAAAACGGTATCAGCCAGATATGGTCAGCCATTCGCAAATGTCCTTTTTAAAATGAAGAACCTCAACCTTTCAATAAGTTGATTTCATAGGGGTTCACCGTATTCTGCAGGCGGAAGACCATCACGAAGATGGCCAGTCCCACTGCGGCCTCCACGGCGGCGACGGTCATGATGAAAAAGACGAACACGGAACCGTCCATGGAGGAGAGCGCTTTAGCGGCGGCGATGAAGACCAGGTTCACGGCGTTGAGCATCAGCTCGATGCACATGAAGACCACGATCACGTTTCTCCGGAGGATGGCGCCTATGGCCCCGATCGTAAACAGAACGCCGCTCAAGACGAAGCAAAAGCCGGCCGGAATTTCCTGAAGCATAATGAACTCCTACAAAGCAGAAACTGGTTTCCCGCCGGAGTTTACCCTCGTGAAGACGGGGGCGGGAATGACGACTTCTGCGAAGCCGTCATTTTCTCTTGACGATGACCACCGCACCCACGATGCCCACCAAAAGCAGGATCGAGGCGATTTCAAAAGGGAAAAGGTACTGGCCGTAGAGCAGTGACCCGATCGTTTTTACATTGCCGACCTTGTTGACCATCTCCGCCGGATAGGCCCCGATCCGGCCCGTCATCCGGAAAAACAGCGCCCCGAAAAGCACCTCCACAAACAGGACAATGGTGAGCAAGGCCCAGGCGATCCTGGTCTTTGCGGAGCGGCGGGCCTTTCCCGCTTCACCCTCTTCGCCCCTTTCCATGTGGACCAGCATGATCACGAAAAGGATCAGCATCATGATAGCGCCGGCATACACCATCACCTGCGCCACCGCGATGAACTGGGCGTTGAGCAGCAGATAGATGACGGCCACGGCGAAGAACGTCACGATCATCCAGAGGGCGCTGTGGACAGGATTTTTCCTCGTGACCATCAGCACGGAAGTCGCGACGGCGACAAGCGCGGCAATGATGAAGACGATCACTTTGAAACTTGCGATATCCATAATTATCCTTTGCCAAACTCGCAAAAAGTCACAAAAGCCTTAAATTCAGGACGGCTTCGTAAAAAGCTCCGCAGGCAAGGCGCGCGAATCCTGAGGAGTGAGGCGTACTTTGGCGTACGCTGCAACGGTTGTGAGGCTTTAGCCGAATCAAACCCGGAGATTCCTCTCTTCGCTCGGAACAAGCTCCGGATGAAGCGCAACGCAGCATCCGGACTTTTTACGAAGTCGTCATCCTTTGCCGGCGAGGAGCCTCTCCTTGGTGAGCAGGAAGTCCTTCCTCTCGTAATGAACGGTCTCGTAGTCCTGTCCCAGTTTGATCGCATTTACCGGACAGGCCTCCTGGCAGAACCCGCAGTATATGCAGCGCAGGGCGTCGATTTCGTAGCGGCCCGGATAACGGGAACCGTCGTCCCTTTCCCTGATTTCCAGGGTGATGCAGCGCGAGGGGCAGACGGCGACGCACAGGCCGCAGGCCACGCAGGCCGTTTCCCCCTGGGCGTTCCTCTCGAAATAATGCAGGCCCCGCCAGCGCGGCGATATCGGCCTTTTCTCCTCCGGGTACCGGATCGTCACCGGCGGGGAGAAAAACATCTTCAGGGTCAGCCGGAGGCCTTTCAACAGGGGGATGATCATCATACGCACCTTAAAACAAGTTCCATGCACCCCTCATCTCAGCGCCACAACCAGGGCGGTCACCACCACGTTGAGGAGCGCCAGGGGAAAGAGAATCTTCCAGCCCAATTTCATGATATGGTCGTAACGCATCCTCGGATAAGTCCCCCTTATCCAGATGAACAGGAAGACAATCGAGAACATCTTGATGAAGAACCAGACCGGTCCGGGCAGGAGCGGTCCGAGCCAGCCGCCGAGAAACAGGGTGGTCGCGAGGGCGGCTACGGTCACCAGGTGGATGTATTCCGCGATCATGAACAGGGCGAATTTCATGCTGCTGTATTCGATGTTGTACCCGCTGGCCAGCTCGCTTTCCGATTCCGGCATGTCGAAGGGTGTCCGGTTGATCTCCGCCAGCCCCGCCACGATATACAAGAGGAAGGCGAAAGGCTGGTAAACGATGAACCAGGCGCCCCTCTGGGCTTCTACGATGTCGGTCAGGCGCAGGGAGCCGGTCAGGATGATGGCGCCGATGACGATCAACCCGAGGGCCACTTCATAGCTGATCATCTGCGCGGCCGCCCTGAGCGCCCCCAAAAGACCGTATTTGTTGCCCGACGCCCAGCCCCCCAGGACGATCCCGTATTCCCCCAGGGTCCCCATGGCAAAGATATAGAGGATCCCGATATCCACGTCGGCGATCACCAGCTTGATCTCCCGCCCGAAGAGGGTAACGCTGTCGCCGAAGGGAATCACGGCGAACATCGAAAGGGCGCAGAAAAAGGAGATCATCGGCGCGATCACGAAGACGGCCTTGTCGGCGTTGAGGGGGATGATGTCCTCCTTGACGAAGGACTTTATCCCGTCCGCGATGGGCTGGAGGAGTCCGAAGTATCCCACCCGGTTCGGCCCCAGCCTGACCTGCAGGTAGCCGAGGAATTTTCGCTCCACCAGGGTCAGGTAGGCGACGAACAGCATCAGGCAGCCGACGACGACAAGGATCATGACCACGGTCTGGATCAGAAAATAGAGTTGTTCCATCGCAAAAAACCCAAGTAAAAAGTTACGCCTTCCTCACCGCCACCTCTATGACCTTCGCCGGTTTCAGCGAAAGGGCAAGCATCTCACCGCGTTTCCGGTAAAGGAGACACTCCAGAACGCCCCGTCTGACGCCCGCCTTTATGGTGACGGGTCTCGTCACGGCGCCGTCCGCGCTCTCCATGGTAAGCTCTTCCCCGTCGGTCACATTGAGGGCCGCCGCGTCCGCGGGCGAGATGTACAGCATGTCCTTCTGCACCCGGGCAAGGCCCTCCGCGTAGGCTTCCCTGCCGGCCAGGTGGTGGTTCGCAAAGATGTCCCGGAGGATGAGACGATACGGCCCCGCCGGCGCGGCGGGCGACGGCGCCAAAAGAAATCTCCCTCTGCCGGCCGGCGCCGCGTTCCCCGTGCCGTCTCCCCCTGCCGCGAGTTTCTTTTCCAGGTCGTCCTTCAACTCAGCGGCATCGTCGTAGCGTTTGCCCCCCAGACGGCTGAGGAGCTCCTTGAGGAACTCCAGACCCCCCGGCCCTCCGGCATACGCCTTTGCCACCGCTCTTAGCTGCCCGTCGCCGGAGACGACCGCGCCTTCCTTCTCCGCAAAGGCAGTGGAGGGGATCGTCAGCCGGGCGTAATCCATCGCCTCCGTGGGCAGGATGTCGCACACGGCGACAAACTCCTTTCCGGCAAGGGCCTCTTCCGTCTTCTTCCCGTGGAGGAAGTGGAACGGGTCCTCCTCATAGATAAAGACCACGGAAACATCGGAATCAAACAGCAGCTCATCGGGCGCGACAAGATCGTCAATGACGGCGACCGCTCCGCGGGCGTTGGCTTGCAGCGCCGTGGGGATGATCGCCCCCTTTTCCGGAAGGCCTTTCAAAAGACAGAAGTTCAGAAGGGCCGTCAGGCTCTCTTCCCGGTCGCTGATCCCGGAGCCGAAGACAACCGCGACGTTTTTCGCCTCCGCGATAAGTGTGCCGGCCTTCTCGAGCATCTCCTCCGCCACGCCGCCCGGCGCTGCGGCGGAGTCGGCCGTGCCGGCAAGGAGCGCGCCTTTGAAATCGGCGAAGCCCGGCAGGTTTTCCGCTTCCTGCGCGTATCCGCCGTCTTTGAGCAATCTCCCGGAGAGGGCGTTGAAAAGGGAGGCGTCCTGTCCCGGGACTGGCTGCAGATGGGCGTCCGCTATCCGGGCCAGCGAGGCCGGAAGGGGATCGATAACGATGACCCGCGCCCCCTGCGAAAGGACGATTTCCCTTACCTTGTTTCCCAAAAGATGATTGTTGACCAGCAGATCCGCGCCGGCAACGATGATCAGGCCGCACCCGGAAAGGCTGTCATACCCCCCGGCAAATCCGATTTCCGCCTTCCGCAAAGCGGCGGCCACCTTCCCCGTATGGTAGAAGGCCGAAGAGGCGACCCTCGCCCCCTTGAAAAGTCCCGCTATCCGGGAAACAAGAAACAGCTCTTCGTTGGTGACGCGGGCCGAGACGATGAATCCCAGGCCCTTTCCCTCGTCTGACAGCCTCCGGAGATTCTCCGCCGCCGTCTTGACGGCGTCTTCCCATTCGAGCGTCTTCTTGCCGCCGTTGCCCGCGGCATAGGGCGCAGTCAGCCTCGCCTGGTGGCCGATAAAATCATAACCGAATCTGCCCCGAACGCAAAGCGAGGCATCATTGGGGGGCAGGCCGGTATCGCCGACCACCTTGCTGACGATCCTGCCTTCGCAGACGTTCAGCGTCAGCCGGCAGCCGAAACCGCAGTGGGGGCAGGCGGTGTCGATCCTCTCGCTTTGCCAGACCCGGCTTTTCACGGGGCTCATGTTCTCCGTGAGCGCCCCCACCGGGCAGAGGATGAGGCATTCCCCGCACGAAATGCAGTCTCCGGCGTCGGTCGCCGCGATCCGGGCCTCGTAGCCGTTGCCCGCGATGTCTATAGCGTTCCGGCCCGATACCTCCCGGCAGGCGCGGTAGCACCTTCCGCAGAGGATGCACCTGAGCTCCCAGTAACGGATGAGGGGCGTGGCATAGGCGCCCCTCCGATCCTCCCGGAGGGCCTCGTATTCGATCCTTTCAATCCCATGTTCATAGACAAGGTCCTGGACCCGGCACTCCCCGCCCTTGTCGCACTGGGGACAGTCCAGGGGATGGGAGACGAGGATGAGCTTCAGAAATTCCCTCCTCATCCGGAAGAGCTTTTCGGATTGGGTTGTTACGGAAATTCCGTTCAGAGCCGGGGTCGTGCAGGCGGTCATGGGCTCGCTGTAGCCGTCCACCTCCACAACGCAGAGCCGGCAGGAACCGATCGGCAGAAGGCTTTCATGATAGCAGAGGGTGGGGATCGAGACGCCCCCTTCCCTCGCCGCTTCGAGGATGGTTTTACCCGGCTCGGTGGTAATCTCTTTGCCGTCGATTCTCAGCGTGATCATTGCGATTCGTTATCCTTCAACTAATAAAAGCCCTCAGCCCCTTGACTATCAGCCCTCGGCGCTTTCCCCTACGGCGATCATGCCGATTCTGTAGCAGCGCAGACACCGCGCCGCCTCGCCCACCGCTTCATTGACCTTTAAGCCCGCCTCCACCTCGGCGAAGCTCCACTTCCGTTCCTCCGGATCGAGCATCGGCAGATGCGCCCTCTTGAGGCCGCCGATGACGCCCAATTTCTCCTCCTTGTTGTACACCTTCAGGGCGGAGAAAAAGGCCCTGAACTTTTCGTCCGAAGAGGGTTCCACCTTCCTTCCGGTGAGAAAAAGGTCGATCTTTTCCGCCGCCGTTTTGCCCGTGCCGGTCGCCCTGACCAGGACATCCGGGCCGGTGATGCAGTCGCCGGAGGCGAACACCCCCTCGACCGAGGTGGCGAAGGTTTCGGGATTGGCATCGATGGTGTTCCATTTTGTGAGTTTGACGCTATCCTGTTCCGCGAGGAAGGAGAGGCTGACCTTCTGCCCGATAGCCGGAATCAGGATGTCGGTTTCGATGACGAATTCCGAACCGGGCACCGGGACGGGTCTTCGGCGGCCGCTCTGATCGGGTTCTCCGAGTTCCATGCGGATACACTCCACCCCGATCACCTTCCCTTCCGGGGCGATGATCTTCGTGGGATTGCAGAGGTAGTGGAACTTGACCTTTTCTTCCTCGGCGTCGTGGATCTCCGCGGGATCGGCCGGCATTTCCGCGATGGTGCGCCGGTAAACGAGATTGACGTCTTCCTTCCCGATGCGGAACGAGGAGCGCACGCAGTCGATCGCCACATTGCCGCCCCCGACCACCACCACCTTCTTCCCTTCGGGGTAGGGGTCCTTCCCCTGGCTGATGTCCAGCAGATACCGGACGCCGGGGACGAAACCCCGATAACCCTCGTTTTCGCCTTCCACGCCCATGGGCATGCTGTCATGGGCGCCCACGCCGATGAAGACGGCGTCGAAGTCCCTCCTGAGATCCGCCATCCCGATATCTTTCCCCACCTCGACGCCGTAGCGTATCTCCACGCCGGCCTCCCGGACGATGTCCGCTTCCCGCCGGAGTATCGGCCGGGGCAGACGGAAATCGGGGATGCCTACGGCGGCCATGCCGCCGGGTTCGGGGAGCTTCTCGAAGATCGTCGGCCGGTGGCCCTTCAGGGCCAGGTAGTAGGCGCAGGACAGGCCCGCCGGACCGGCGCCTAAGACGGCCACCTTTCGGCCGGCCTTT
The DNA here is from genome assembly GCA_018827585.1 of Pseudomonadota bacterium. Taxonomy (GTDB): domain Bacteria; phylum Desulfobacterota; class Syntrophia; order Syntrophales; family UBA5619; genus JAKAFS01. Next base: position 11,719 of record JAHJXP010000036.1, read on the forward strand.
TTTCCGCCCGCAACTTCGGGCTGCCTGTTTTTGTCTATCTCATAATCGGCAGCGAATCTCTTGAGATACTTGATGGAGACGGCCTCGTCGATATTGGCCCGGCGGCAGTTCGATTCGCAGGGACGGATGCAGACCCTGCCGAGGGTCCCGGCCATGCAGATGCTTTCCCTTATCGTGGCCAGAGAGGCGGAGAAACCCAGCTCGCCGATCTCTTCCACATAAGTGGGGATATCGAGGCTGCTGGGGCAGACGCTGATGCAGGGGGCCGTGACGGCAAAACGGTACCGGCCTTCCCCGGCCTTCTTTTTTTGCGCGACGGCGTCGGCAAAGGCCTGGGGAAAATGGTTCATTGCGTGAAGGATGGGGATCATACCCGTCTGGCCGATGGAGCATTTCGACCCCTCCTTGATCAGGGACGCCATCTCCGCGATCCGGGCCGGATGCTCCTCCCTGCCTTCGCCGGAGGCGATCTTTCCGAGCCAGTCGGCCACCAGCCTCGTCCCGACGCGGCAGGGAAAACATTTCCCGCAGGACTCCCGCTGCACCGCCTCCGCATATTCCGCGCACATGCCGACGATGTCCACATCCTGATCGCGAAGGATGATGCCGTCCCAGCCCATGAAGGCCTTGATCCTCTCCCCGGGCCTGAATTCTGTCGGCAGCCGGACGTTGCCGGGCTTCTTGCGGTCCGGCTCGGGCGCAGTTCTGTTGTCCACGAGCTGGTCCTGCCAGGAGCTGAAAATGATGTCTTCCATTCGTTTACCTGTCTATCTCCCCCAGCACGATGTCGATGCTGCCGATGGCGGCGACGACATCCGCCACCATTTGCCCTTTGATCATCTTCGGCAGGGCGCCGAGATTGACGAAGGAAGGCGGTCTGATCCTCATCCGGAAGGGCTTGTTGGTCCCGTCGCTGACCAGGTAAAACCCGAGCTCGCCTTTCGACGATTCGATGGAGGCGTAAACCTCGCCGCGGGGGGTCCGGAAACCCTCTTCCATGATCTTGAAATGTCTGATCAGGGCGGCGATGTCCCTGCCGACCTCTTCCTTCGCCGGCGGCACGACATGGGGCGCGTCAACGGCCATCACCGGCCCGGGCGGGAGCTTCTCCGCCGCCTGCCCGACGATCCGGTTGGACTGCCGCATCTCCTTGAGTCTCACCAGGTAGCGGTCGTACACATCGCCCTTTTTGCCCAGGGGGATCTCGAAATCGAAATCCTCATAGCTCGAATAGGGATAGGCCTTCCTGACGTCGTAATAAACGCCGGCGGCCCTAAGCACCGGTCCCGTCACCCCGTAGTTGATGTATTCCTCCCCGGACATGGGCGAGATACCCTGCGTCCTTTTCTTCCAGATGATGTTTTCCGTCAGCAGCGTTTCATACTCATCCACCCGTCTGGGGAAGTCCGCCACGAACTCCTTCACGCGCGGCAGGAAGGTGTCGGGAATGTCGGCGGCGAGCCCACCGATCCGGATGAAACTTGGCGTCAGTCTCGCGCCGGTGACCAGCTCCAGCGTTTCGAGGATCGTTTCCCGTTCCCGAAAGGCGTAGAAGAGCACCGTCATGGCCCCGAGGTCGAGGGCGTGCGTGGCCACCCACAGGAGATGGGCCGCGATCCGCTGGAGTTCGGCCAGCAGAACCCGCAGATACTGGGCCCTTTTGGGGATCTCGATGTCCAGGAGTTTCTCTACCGCCAGGCAGTAGGCAAGATTGTTGGAGAGGCCGCTGGTGTAGTCCAGCCGGTCCGTCAGGGTCAGGGCCTGATTGTAGGTGAAGGATTCGGCCAGTTTCTCTATGCCCCTGTGCAGGTAGCCCATGTGCGGCACGGCCTTGACGATCACTTCCCCATCCAGTTCCAAAAGCAGCCTCAGCACCCCGTGCGTCGCCGGATGCTGGGGCCCCATATTGACCGTCATTAGGCGCTTTTCAGGCATCTACTTGATTTCCTTGTTCTTCCTCCAAACACACGGGGAAAGGTTTGTCGAAGTCATCTCCCTTCACAGGAAAATCCTTCCGCAGGGGATGGCCGGCAAAATCGTCCGGCAGCAGGATGCGCCTCAGATCGGGATGGTTGCTGAATTTGATCCCGAACAGATCGTAAACCTCTCTCTCCATCAAGTCCGCGGCCTTCCAGATGTCGCTCACCGTTTCCAGCTCTGCACCTTCGGCTACCCTGGTTTCGATCCTCAGGCGGTTGTTAAATTTCATAGAGTGAAAAAGATAGGCAACCTTGAAACGGGGCGATTCGCTTCCCAGATCCACGCCGGCAAGGTCGACCAGCAGGTCGTAGC
>JAHJXP010000235.1 GCA_018827585.1 Pseudomonadota bacterium
AGCGCCGCCAGGCGGTCGTCGAAGGTCTTCCCCAGCTCCTCGTGGAGGCTCCGCCCGTGGGCATCCATGGTGACGATCCCCGGAAAGCGGTCGAAACGGATCTTCCAGAAGGCCTCGGGAAGGCCGAATTCTTCCTTCTTGAACACATCCAGGACCTCGACCATGGCCCGGGCGTTGGTAACGCCGGCTCCGCCCATGCCGTGCAGGTACACGGCCTTGTGGGCCTTGCAGGCGGCCAGCGTCCGGGGACCCATGCCCCCCTTGCCGATGACCGCCCTGAGACCGAAGGCGGCGATGACCTTGTCTTCGTAGATCTCGTCGCGGATGCTCGTCGTCGGCCCGGAGGAGACGATGCCCCACCGCCCGTCCACGTTACGGACGATGGGACCGCTGTGGTAGATGGCCCCGCCGCGGTAGATCGTCTTGAGTTCGTCAAAGAGGCGCTGGTCTTCCGCAGACAGGGGTTTGGGCCCCTCGATGAGGCGCTCCACCATGTACTTGTGGGCCGCATCCCGGCCCGTCGTCGCGATCCCGGAAATCGCCACGGCGTCGCCCGCATGGAGTGACAGGATCTGTTCTTCAGTAATGGGAATTGTCAACTCAATCATCGTAAATGCCTCATCCCGTAAAGCGCCAGGCGCCGTCGGCTTCGATCCTGATTTCCCGCCGGCGGTGCTCCCAGCACATGTATGTCACGGTGACAAAGTAACTGGCGGGAACCCGGTGGAGGGCGCCGATCTTGACCCCCAGAAGGGTCGTCTTCCCTCCGAGGCCCAGAGGGCCGATTCCAAGGGTATTGGCCTCCCGGAGAATTCTATCCTCGAGTTGAGCCAGGACGGGGTCGGGGTTCACGTCGTCCAGCCGGCGCAGAAGCTGGTGCTTGGAGTGGACGTACCCCGAACCACGGTCGGCGCCGATGCAGACCCCCAGGATACCCGGAGGGCAACCCTTTCCTTCCGCCCGGCGGACAGCGTTCAGGACCACGCGCCGGATCCCTTCCAAGTCGCGGCCGGCTTCCAGGACGTCGTCCGGGAGACTGTACTGCCTGCCCACGTTCTCGCTGCCGCCGCCCTTGAGCATCAGGGCCACGGAGATCGCGTCGTCGTCCCACTCCTCGAAAAAGACGCCGGGAAATCCTTTGCCCACGTTGTTTCCGCTGTTGCGACCGGTGACGGGATCGACGGCATTGTGCCTCAGATACTCCTCCCGCGTCGCCCGCGCCACGGCCTCCTCGCAGACCCTGCGCAGGGCCCGGTGGGAGAGTCCCGGGGGCAGACGAACGAAAAACAGGGGCATCCCTGTATCCTGACACAGAGGGGCCTGCTTTTCCCGGGCCAGGGCCATGTTCTCCAGAAACAGGGCGAGAATCGTCCGGGCCGTCGAGTCCAGCTCTTCCTCGTCATGGGCCCGCTTCAGGGCCGCCTCCACATCCGCAGGCAGTTCGCAGGCCGTCCGGCGGACGAGGTCGAAAACGGCCTCGCCGAAGGCCGGTTGCTCCACCCGGTGTGTCGAATCGCATTGCACGTTCATTTTCTCCATTACCTTAACATTTCTCCCTGGGGCAGGGGCACCCCTCCCTCCCCCCGTTCCGGCATGATCGCACCCGGCCTCGCCGGCGATGGAACAGGAGAGACGGCATGTCTACATAGCGAATTGGCAACGCCTTGTAAAGGAAAAAGCTGAATGACAACAGAGGGCAAAATCGCCTTTTTTGCGAAGTCGTCTCATTTCGCTTACTGTTTTTTTCGGAATTCGACGCCGAGCATTCTCTCAAAGACGCGGATCAGGCCGCCCTTGCTCAGATCGCCGAACCCCTCGGCTATCGCCATCTGAAAGGTCATCGTGGCGGCGTTGACCAAAGGCAGCGGGATATTCTTGCGCGCGGAGATCTCGGCGGCGCTGATCATGTCCTTGTAAGCGCTTTTCACCGGATACCCCTCCCTGAACTTGTTTTCCAGGGTGAGCGGGATAAAGTATTCCGCGGCGAAACTGCGCCCGGTCCCCGTCGTGACGACCCGGGCGACCCTCTCCGGGTCGAGGCCAAGCTTGACGGCCATGGGAAGCACCTCGGCCAGTCCGGCGGCGCTGATATTGTAGAGGAGCTGATTGATCAGTTTGGTGAGCTGCCCGCTCCCGACCGCCCCCATATGGATAATCTCCTTGCCGATGACCTCCAGTGCAGGCCGCACCTTCTGAAAGAGGCCTTCATCGCCGCCGAACATCACCGTCAGCGTCCCCTCCTTGGCCCGCGTCTCCATCCCGGAAACCGGCGCATCCGCGAAAATGATCCCTTTTTCTTTCAGTCTGCGGTGGATCTCCAGGGTGGGCAGGTAGCTGATGGTGCTCAGGTCGATGACGGCGAGGCCGGGCTTCGCCCCCTGCGCAACGCCGTTTTTCCCGAAAATCACCGTCTCCACCACGGAAGTGTCCGGAAGGCTCAAAAAGAGCCAGTCGACCTGAGCGGCCGTCTCCGCCGGCGATTTTGCCGACGTTGCGCCCTGCCCTTCAAGAAACCCGACCGCCTCGGAATTGATGTCATAGACACGGGTTTGAAATCCGGCTTTCAACAGATTCAACGCCATCCACTTTCCCATCGCCCCGAGGCCGATAAAACCGATTTTCTCCGTCATACCCTTCTCCCTCTCCCGCAAATTGTTCGTTTGTCCGCGGCAGCTTCAACGCCGCGCCCAATATGGGTCCGGAGATGTCCAATACACGCAAAATCCGGCGGGCACAAGAGAAAAAGCACAGCAAAAAGATCCCCTGGACTTCGCCGGGGCCGGCTTCGGCAAGGCGCGCAAGCGCCCTCTCTCAAGAGTGAGGCGTACTTTGGCGCACGCTGCAATAAGCCTGCCCTGCGAAAACAGGGGAAGGATGAATCTTTAACGCAGCAGCCGGACTTTTTTTCAAAGTCGCCTTATTTGCCTTGACAATCACCGGGAATCCTGTTAGCAAATCTTGGCATAAGATCTCAAAACATTGAGAGTTTCCGGGACAATCGCCCCTCTTGCACAGCGGAGATTCATGGACCTGCAAACGGAAGTGTTGATCATCGGCGGCGGTGCGACCGGGGCCGGCATCGCCCGAGACCTTTCCCTGAAAACCGGACAATTCTATTTGTTGCTAACAGCAATTCTGGTAGGAAAGGGGAATTCATGGGCGTGAAACCCGGAGGGATGAAACGAAACCGGCGGGTCGCTTGGCGGCGTCAGACGTTGAAGCGGAAATTGATGATGTCGCCGTCCCGGACGACGTATTCCCTGCCTTCGAGGCGGAGCTTCCACGCCGCCTTGGCGCCGGCGTTTGTCCCGCCGCAGGCGATGAACTCATCAAAGCCGATCACCTCGGCCTTGATGAATCCCCGCTCGAAGTCGTTGTGGATTACCCCCGCCGCCCGGGGC
>JAHJXP010000236.1 GCA_018827585.1 Pseudomonadota bacterium
CATCCGCTCCGACACGCCGAGGCTTTCCAGGAGCGGGCCGGTGAACTCCACCGCCCGGTAGACGCCGTAACCGGCGCCGCGGGTCCCGATCACCTTGAGGATGATATCCTTGGCAAAAACCCCCTTGCCTGTTGTGCCCTCCAGTTGGATACGGATCACTTCCGGCACACGGAACCAGATCTGTCCCGTCATCAGAATAATGGCCAGATCGGTGGCGCCCACACCGGCGCCGAAGGCCCCGAACGCCCCATGGGTCGTGGTATGGGAGTCGGTGACCACCACCAGCATCCCGGGATGGACCAGCCCTTTGTCCGCCAGGATCTGGTGACACACCCCCTGATCGATGTCCATCAACAGATCGATTCCCTGCTCCCAGCAGAATTCACGGAACTGCCTTTGGTTGTCGGCCTGGGTTATCGTCGACGCGGGGGCAAAATGGTCCAGAAACATCACCACCTTCTCGGGGTCATGCACCTTCTTCCCGCCCATCTCGGCAAACGACCGTAGCGTCTGCAGATACAGATCGTTGATGCCGGCAAGATCCACCGTACAATTGACGATCTCTCCGGTAGTGACTTTCTCTCTTCCGGCAGCCCGTGCCAGAATCTTCTCAACGGCGTGCACAGATTTTTCTCCTGACGTCACCCGATCCTCATTTCAAGCCCCCTGCGGGAGGTTCATTCACGTTTGTGGAACGGGCGTTGCGCAATATTCCCCCCGACTATATGAACTAAGTCTAACATAAGCGCAAGGATAATGCCAATCGCCAAAGGCAATAAAATTCGTCCCTCCGGCGAGACACTCCTTGCATTGCAACAATAATTGGTTTATTTGCCAAAACCCATCCCGACGTCCTGCTCGAACAGGGGCTCCTGAGCGCCGGTGTACGCAAAGCCCGGAAACTCGCCCAGGAAGGGGTAGAGATCATGATCAGCCGTGGGGGAACGGCCGCCGCTATCAAGGAGGCCCAGCTGGGCCTCGATAAGCAAGCTCTGAATCAATTCGGTTCTTGGAGGGAATCGGGAGTGCCAACAGGATAACCCGCAAGCGGATCAGAAGCTGGTCATGACGCGCTGACCCGGACTTTCTTGTGATCGCAGCCCTGCTGCGGAATCGATTGGCTCCCGCTCATTGGGCGATGACTCTCATGAATCCGACAGCGAGCATATTCCCCGCGGCTTGCCGCGGGGTAAGCGAGCGAAAACGAAATGTGTTTGTTCCTCTTAAGGATCGAAGATTCTCCGCAGCTTGCTGCGGAAAGCTTCAATCAGGATGATACCCGGCCGCCGTTTCGCGGGAGATTCCGGAGATTCTCGCCATGGGAAAATTGCCGGATGTCGCAGAGGGTCGCCAGGAAAGCCTCCGCCACCCGGCTGAAGATCCTTGCCTTGAGAAAGAACAGGCAGTAGTCAACGGTCAAATCGAATCCCTTCACCGGGAGGCGTTGCAGCAGGCCGGCCTCGATTTCCCGGCGGGCGGCGATTTCCGGGATGATGGTGACTCCGTATCCCTCCTCCACAATCCGCTTGGCCGCCTCCATGTTGGCCAGGGAGAGGGCCTGAAGGGGAAAATCATCGGCGGCATTTTCCTGGAACCACTGTTTTACGAGCGCCAGGGTCTGCGTCCCCCTTTCGCGCCAGATGAAAGGGATACGGCCCAACTCTCCGATCGAGACGCTTTTCTTTGAGGCCAGCGGGTTCCGGGGTGAGCAGACGAAGAGCAGTTTCTCCCGGTGAATGAACACGCTGCTGAGTGACTCGCTCTTCTTGATGGGTCCGGCGATCCCAAGATCCACCTCCCGATCCAGGATCAGGCGCAGGATCTGTTCCGAATTCCCCATCTGCAGGTCGATCTCGATCCCGGGATACCGCTGGTGAAAAACGCTGATGACAGTAGGCATCAGATAGGTTCCTATGACCGCCGTCGCTCCCACCGCGATCTTGCCCTTTTTGAGATTCCGGAGACCGCCAAAGAGCGTTTCGATCTCCTCGTGCAGATCGAAAAGCCTCTCCGCGTAGCTCAGCAGAACCTCCCTTCGCCCGTCAGGCGGATCTCCTTGCCGGATCGGTCGAACAGCCTGCCGCCTATCTCGTTTTCCAGGGCGCGGATCTGCTGGCTGACGGCCGACTGGGTCAGGAAGAGCTCCCGGGCCGTCTTCGTGAAGCTGCCGGTGGCGGCGACCTTCTGAAAGGCCTTGAGATGGTCCACGTTCATAAGAAATCCTTATAAAAACAATCATGACAGATAATTTGACCTTATAACAAAAACCCCCTATTTATACAAGAAAAGTCGCAGCGTCTACAACTCGACAACAAGGGGTTGAAATGGACAAGGTTCCGAATTGAACAGGAGGGGTCGATATGGCGGAAATCATTCCCAGGTATGAATTCCGGGCGTTCGCCCAGGATTTCGGCATGGTGGAAACGAAGATGAGACGGCTGGCAAAATGCGAGCAGATCCGGGAAAGTTCCGAGATCTACATCGTCTCCGCCGCGAACAGCGAAAACAACACGAAGATCCGGGACGGCAAGATGGACATCAAGGTGTTCGTCGAACAAAGGGAAGGGCAGGAACAGAGGAACCCCCGGATGAAGGGGGAGTTTCCCATGAGGGCGGAGGTCCTCCGGAAGGAGGTTTTCCCCGCGTTCGGCGTGGCCGAGCCGGATTTCCGGCGCGAGGAGTATGGTCTCCAGGAGTACCTCGACGAGATCATCTTTCCCCACCCCCAGCTCACGGCGGTCGATGTCTTCAAGCTCCGCTTCGCCTTCACGGTGAACGGCTGCATCGCCGTGGTGGCCCTGATCGGGACCTATTCCGTGAACAATTCCCTCTATGACATGGGATCCTGCATTGGATTCGGCATTTTGGGATGGATTCTCAAGCGGTACGGGTACCCCCCGGCGCCCGTCGTTCTGGGCATCGTCCTGGGGAAGCTCATCGAGTACAATATCCGGCGCGGCGTGATCATGGGGGGATACAGCGTGTTCTACACGGACACCCTGGCCTTTGTGGTGCTGTCGATGGCGACCCTGTCGCTTTTTTACCCTCTCATTCGGGCGGGCTGGAAGCGCCTCCGGAGAAGCCCGGTGGACGTTCGATAAAAATTGTGGAGTTTAACCTGTGATATTTCTCTTGACAAGCGTAACCCTATTGGTTACAGTATAGCCCATGATAAAATCTTTTATCCATAAAGGTCTGGAAGATTTTTTCTACGATGGAACCCGTAAAGGC
>JAHJXP010000004.1 GCA_018827585.1 Pseudomonadota bacterium
AAGAGTCAAGATGTGTCGGTGCGAGCGATGACTGCGCCAAATCGTCGCAAGCGGTCAAGAACAGGGCTCTCAATCCGGTCATCCCTGCACCTCCAATGTGTGGGACGGTAGGAACCTGAATCTGTGACCTTTTTCGCCAGTTGACCAGTGGGGGTTACTTAACCACATCGCGCTTCGCCTGTCAAAATTTTTTGGTGGACGGCGCGGCACTCCCCGAGGTTAGACCGAATTGTCGATGGGGATGTTGAGGTAGACAGGAATGGATACTTGGCCAGGTGATAAGAATAGACCTATGGACGGTTCGAGTGCAGGAAAGAGAAGCCGTATGTCAATGAAAAGGTTTGCTATTTGTGAACAGAACGTTTATAGATCGCGAACCGATGATTTTTGGATTCTGAACTTGTCGGAGCTTGTATCGGCATTAGGTAGAACAAGAATCCTCAAGAGGGGAACGATGGATTTCCAGAGGAGCTGGCATAAAAGCTACGCGCCCGACGTGCCGAAGGAACTGGATTTTGAAAAGATCACCCTGCCCGAGGTCCTGACCCGTACCGCCGGGGGGTTCCCCGACCGGACGGCGCTCATCTTCATGGAGAAGAAAATTCTCTACCGGGAACTGGAGTCGCTGGTGAACCGCTTCGCGAGGGCCCTGACTCAGATCGGGGTGAAGCCGGGCGACACGGTCGCCATGATCCTGCCCAACATGCCCCAGACCGTCATTGCCGACTATGCGGCCATGCGGATCGGCGCCGTGGCGGCGATGTACGACCCGCTCAGCAAAGAGAGCGACCTCATCGCTCAGATCAACGACTCCGACTCCAGGGTCCTTGTCGCCCTGGACCTGCTTTACCCCAGGGTTATGGATCTGAAAGCAAAAACCGGGATCGAGAACATTATTTTCTGCCACATCAGCGACTACCTCCCCTTCCCGAGCAACAAGCTCCTACCCTGGCTCAGCAGGACCCTCCACTGGAAGATCGGTCGGGAGAAGGGGGTTTACGAGTTTCTCCCGCTGCTCGGCGGGCATCCCGACACGCCCGTGGAAAACGCCGCCCGCTGGGAGGATGTGGCGGCTCTCCTCTACACGGGCGGGAAGACGGGGGCAAGCAAGGGGGTCATGCTGACCCACGCGAATCTCTCCTGTAACGTCCAGCAGCTCCGGGCCTGGGCCCCGGACTTGCATGACGGACGGGAGAGCGTACTGGCGGTCTTCCCCTTTTTCCGCGCCGCCGGCTGGACGGGGATACAGAATCTCTGCATCTTTGCCGGATGGACCGATATCCTCGTCCCCAAGCCCGAACCGAACGTCGTCCTTGAAATCATGGGGAAGTGCAGGCCGACGATCCTGCCGGGCGCGCCCGCAATCTACGCCGGCCTTCTGGCCCACAAGAAATTCCGGGGGACGAGTCTCTCCTCCGTAAAAGGGTTGATTGTCGGGGCGGCGCCGCTCCCCGTCGAGGTGGTCACAAAGATCAAGGCCGTTAAGGACGGCCCGGTCATCAACCTCTACGGCCTCACCGAGCTCTCCCCGGTAGGGACGGCCATCCCCTGGGGCGGAACGGAGAAGCCGGGAACCGTGGGTGTGCCCCTCCCCGGCACGGATCTGAAGATCGTGGATGCGGAAACGGGGACCCGGGAACTCCCGGCTGGCGAGGCGGGGGAAATCTGCTTCAAGGGGCCGCAGGTCATGAAGGGCTACCACAAGAAGCCCAGAGAGACCGAGGCGGTCCTCAGGAACGGCTGGCTTTACACGGGGGACATTGGCTTTCTCGACGAGGACGGCTACCTTACCCTTGTGGACAAGAAGTGAACATTCATAAAAAGGAGGTGCATCTTGAGTATCGCCGAAAAGACATTCGCCACGCTGGCGTTTACGGAACCTGAGCCCGGAATCGGGCTCGCCACCATGAACCGGCCGGAGAGGCTCAACGCCATCAATCCCGCCATGGTTGCTGATTTCGACGCCCTCCTTGCCGCCCTCGCCAAGGATGAGAAGATCCGCGTCCTGATCCTCACCGGCGCGGGAAGGGGTTTTTGCTCCGGCGCCGATCTAAACGAAGCGATGGCGAACCGCCAGACGGAGGCCTTCGCCGATCCGGAAAGTTTCCTCCGCCTCGGCCAGGAGCCCTACGCCGCTCTGATCACAGGACTTCGGGCCATCCCCCAGCCGGTGATTGCCGCGGTGAACGGCCCTGCCGCCGGGGCGGGGTTCTGCCTCGCGCTCGCCGCCGATGTCCGATTCGCGTCGCCCGCCGCCTATTTCGTCAATTCCTTCATCAATATCGGTCTTTCCGGCAGCGAGCTGGGGAGCACCTACTTTCTCCCCCGTCTCATCGGCCTCGCTCCGGCCGCCGAAATCCTCTACACGGGCCGGAAGGTCCCCGCCGAGGAAGCGGAGCGGATCGGCCTGGTGAACCGGGTCGTCCCGCCGGAGGCGCTGCTCGCAACCGCTTTAGACTGCGCACGGAAGATGACCGCCAAGATCCCCGCCGCGCTCAGGCTGACCAAACGGGCCCTCGACAGGAACATCGACTCCCCATCGCTCGCGGCAGCCGTGGATTTTGAAAGCCGCAACCAGGCGCTGATGGTCTTTTCCGGGGAGTTCTTCCAGCTCATCAAGGCCTTCGCAAAAATGCCGGAAAAGTGATGTTCTCGCTTTTTTCAGCCTCATTGCCGCCGTTCCCAACGCCGTGGTGTGAACGGACGGCAAGGGACGGACCCGGTCGTCAACGACATCGCGATACGGCGGCCAGTGCTCGGCTGCGGCCTTTGTGCCAACGGAGTCGTGAGGGTAACGGCGGGGCCAACAGGGAAATCACGCTTTCCTCCCCTTGAGCACCTCGATGAAGGCGTCGATCCGGGTCTCGATCTGGCCCTCGGAGAAGCTTCGCTCGTCGACCATGTCCGCCTCGATCATCAGCATCGGGAGCCCCTTCTTTTCCTGAACGATCCGCCGGATATCGTATTGCCCGAGGGAATAGGGCTTGCAGCTCCGGTTGGAGTGCATGACGATGCCGTCCACATCGTATTTGTCGGCCATCTCCATGACCTGCCGGGCCATCTCGTCCACGCCGATGTTGAGGTAGATCCGGGAGTAGCCCTCGGCCATCGTTTCGATGAAATCGGTTTCCCTGATGTACTTCATGGAGCCGCACCAGGCCGAGGTGTAGGTGTCCGCCACGAGGCAGGCGCCCTGGGAGGCGAACTTCTCGGAGAGCCACTTCGTCCGGTACCAGACGGGGAGGTTGTCCCAGAGGAGCCGGTATTGTTCGTCCGGGACGGCGCCGATCCCCTGGGCGACGCGCTCCTGCATCTCGGCCAGGAGCATCTTGTAGTAATCGACAGTCTGCTGCGTCCCCCGGAGGGTAACGATCAGGGCGAGGTGGAAGAAGGCATCGAAAGCGCTCAGCGGCGCCGGCCGGTTCATCGCCGTATCCAGGACAGCCTGCCAGAGCCGCTGTCCTTCGAGGGAGAGCCTTCCCACCTCCATGATCCGGTCGTAATCGAATTTCTCCCCGCAGGCCTGCTCCAGGAAAGCGATATATTCGATAATCTGTTTCTGGACGTAGCGGCGCGCCTCTGCGGAGAATTCCGTATGGCAGAAAGGGGTGTCGAGGATGAAAAGCGGGACCCGGAAAAAACGGGCCTGCACCTCGTACCATTTGAGGACCGTCCCGCAGATGTTGTTGCAGCAGACGAGCATGTCGGGCCGGGGAAGGCCCCCGATCGGCCCGCCGTTGATCGGCGCGCAGGCAATATCGGCCCGGGCGTAGGAGCACAGGTCGCTTGAATACCCCATCGCCTCGGCCTTCTCGCAGAGATCGACCCCCATCTTGCTCGCCCCGATCATCGCCCCGTGATTCTCCGGATAGACGGGGATCACGTCCATTGCAATCAGGGGCTCCACCGGACCGCCGCTCGTGATCCAGGCCACCTTTTTCCCCGACTGCTCCGCCGTCTTCGCCTCGATGTAGTAGGCCGTCATGATCTCCTTCATCTTTGCGACCGCCTTGATCTTCCGCTTTTCCTTCGCCTCGTCTTTCTCCGCCATCGTCTTCTCCCGGTGGTCAAAATCGTTTTATTCTATCCGCTGGAGCCCCTTGAAAATGGGATTAATGAAACCCCCTTTCACCGTGACGCAAAGCCTCAGATCATCTCGACAAACGCCTCGAACCGCGTCCGGAGCTGGCCGTCGGCCGGAAGCCGGTCCTCGACCTCGATGACCATGCTGAGGATCCCCTCTCGGTCCAGGGCCTCCTTGAGATACGGGTAGTCAAAGGCGTGGGGATCGCAGAATTTCAGGAGGAAAAAGACGACCCCCTGCGCCCGCTTCTGACGGACCAGCCGGACAAGATGGTCTGCCCGGTCGGCGAGACCCCGGTGCTTCGCTGGACAGACGACCCGCGCCAGGTAACGCCCGGCGATGGCCGTTATCGGATCGGCGGTCTCATCGACAAGGCCGCTGAACGAGCGCGAACCGGTGCAGAGGTCGTCCCCGACCACCGTCCCGCCTGCCTCCTCGACGACCGTGTAGATGTCGGGGTGGTTGCAGACGCCGCCGGAGAGGATGACCCGCTTGGGCGCGGGGCCGGAAACGGCCGCTCCTTTTACCTCCGCTCCTGTCGCCGCCTGCCCTGCGCTTTTTTTCTCAAGCTCCTCCGCTACCTCCTCCAGAAGCGACGCCGCCCTTTTCCGGTCCAGGATCATCGCGGCCCGGGTCAGGGCATAGAAATCGCTCCCCTTGAGGATCCCCGGCCGTTCGCTTTTCAGATCATCGATCCGCGTCAGGGCGATCCGGATCCGGTTGCACAGCCGGATCGCGCCCCGGAGGTCGTCGTCGGAGATCGTCACCCCTAACTTTTCCGCCAGCTCCCCGCGGAACCGCCTCAGGACGTCGATCATATATTGTCTTGCGCTGTCCGTATCCAGCTTGACCGGCAGGACCAGATCCGTATGGAAGCAACGCCCGACGTTGAGGCGCCAGATGTCGGAGAGACGCTGGATGGAATCGCAGGTATGGGGAAAAACGACGCCGTCCAGGAAGTCCAAACGGCCCCCAAGGGCGTCCTCCAGGGCGCCCCGCACCAGCGAACAGCAGTAGGATTGCAGATGGGCCTCGGCCAGCCGGATCTTCTCCCCCGAGCCGAAGACCCGGAAAGGGTGCCCGCCGGCGGCCAGGATGATCTCTTCCGGCGCATAGGAACAGAACGTGCCGACCACCTTTCTTTGGCTCTCCGCCTTGAACCTTCGGATATAATCATAGGGATCGGCCAGGATCTCATGGCACTCATCGATCTGCTTCATCCATCGGTCTCCTTGTGTAGAATTATCCGCCGCCGTATTTTCCCTCGGCCCGTAAACGGCCGATCTCCTCCCGTTAGGGTAAATTGTGAGACCCCCAACTATCCGATGATCCCCGCCTCCTTCATTCTCTGAATATCTCCGGGGTCATATCCCAGCTTCGCGAGCAACTCGTTCGTATGCTCGCCCAGTTCCGGCGCCCGGCATTGAGTGCCGGCCGGGGTCTCGGACAGCTTGATGGGGTTGTTGAGCACCTTGATCCTGCCGTGAACCGGAAGCTCCAGTTCGCCGAAAAATTCGTTCGCGATCGCCTGTTCGTCCCTGGTGACCTCCAGCGGCGTGCAGACCGGCGACCACACCAGTTTGTGTTTGCCCAGGATCTCCATCCACTCGGCATAGGTCTTGGTCAGGAAGATGTCCTCGATGAGTCGGACAAGCTCCGCGGCGTTTTCCTGCCGCGCATCGAAGTCGGCATATTTAGGATCTTTCTCCAACTCCGGCCGCTTGATGGCCCTGCAGAATTCCGGCCAGTAGGTCTGCGCGTTGGTCATTCCCAGCATAATCCAGCGGTTGTCCTTGGTGGGATAATGATTGCGGATGGGATTGGACATGGTTTTCCGCTGCGGGCGCATCGCATCCTTTCCGGTCACCAGACATCCGGTGATATCGAAGCCCAGGACCCACACGGCGGTGTTGTACAGGGATACCTCTACCTGCTGTCCGATGCCGGTGCGCTCCCGCGCGAACAGCGCCGTCATGACTCCCGCCAGGAGGCCCAGAGAGCTGATGCTGTCGCCGTAGGCCGCCCGGGAAATGTTCGGGGCGGTGTCCGAATCGTGCATCATCTCCATGACACCGCTTCGCGCCCAGAAGGCCACCGAGTCATAGCCGCCGGCGTTCTTCTCCGGTCCCTTGAGACCGTACCCCGTCAGATTGGCATAGATGAGCTTCGGATTGCGCTTCGATACCGCCTCATAGGACAGATTGAACTTGCCCATCTCATAGGGCCGCAGGTTGTTCAGAAACACGTCGGCTTCCGCACAGAGCCTGTGGATGATCTCCTGTCCCTCCGGGCTCGCCAGGTTGACGCAGATGCTTTTCTTGTTCCGGTCCGCATGCTCCCAGAGGTAATTGATCTCGATGTACTGCGTCCACGCGCTGAGGCTATGACCCGCGTACCGCTGCATATCGCCGCGACCTGGGGATTCCACATGGACGACTTCGGCCCCCCAGCTCCCCATGAGCATCCCGGCAATCGGCACGGCCACCGCCGCCCCGATCTCGACGACCTTTATTCCTTCCAATGCCTTTGTCATATCCCCGTCTCCTGCCTGCCGATTTTTTGAAGCATTTCGACTATTTCAGTTCACCTTATTCCGCATCGCAATGTCGAGGATTGCATACAATCAGAAAAACGTAATGTCAAACAATAATGCCGCCGAAGCATAACATCATATAAAATAACGGATTACAAATATTTTTCAACCGCCCATGATCTTCTTGACTTCTTACGTACTTTTTTAAGATGATCAAGGCGGCCCAAAGCAAGGATACGCAGGAATGGCTCCATAACAATGCGCTCTTCCGCGGCTTTTTCCGCGATAAGGCCGACAACGAGAACCTGTGTCAGCTCATTGTCATGCTGAAAAGACGGATTTATCGGTACCAGTACATGTCGGTCAGCTATCCCCGGTTTTTTGAAACCTACATCGAGCATCACGCGACGATGATCGAGATGTGCAAAAAGAAGGATGCGGATTTGGCCGAGAAAACCATGAAAATCCACATGCGCAAAGTCAGGGACGTGATTATCGACTCCCTGGCGGCCAGCCGGAATCTGTTGATTTAGCGATCAACAAGCGGTACGGGAGCTTTTTCTTCTGTTTTTTCTTCTTGACAAAACGGTGATCCGCTACTACTACCATGTAACGCCTATAAATTCGGATAAAGACGCTTCAGTTTGATCCGAGCGTCCGGTGTTGTGAATTGCCAGACAATTTTTCTCGCGCTGTTATTTCGGTCTCTTTCCCGTGCAGTCACTTGAGTCTGCATGGTTGCCATGTCGGGAATCCGGCGATCAAGGCATTGTCCTTTCAGAACGCTGAGCTCGATCTCCGCCATATTCAGCCAGCTACCGTGTTTCGGCGTGTAATGGATATCCCAGTCGTTCCGCCAGACGTCTGGCTTCCTTGGGTTCGAATGTTTCATAGAGTGAGGCGATACTGTGGGTGTTCAGATT
>JAHJXP010000237.1 GCA_018827585.1 Pseudomonadota bacterium
CGATTATTTTCAATACATTCATGCAGAAACCTCTCATATCCCCCTCCCCTTAATCCCCTCCCACAAGGGGAGGGGAAGGTTCACTTCATTAAAAGAGTCTCCCGATCAGCCCGACAAAGAAATCGGGAAACATGCCGAGCGCCAGCGAGATGAGCGACGCCAGCACAAGGGGGACGACCATCGTCAGGGGCGCTTCCCGAATGTCCTTTCTGCTCCAGCGCTCTTTTTTCCCCTCGAAGAACGCCTTGATGGTGATGGGGATAAAATAACCCGCGTTGAGCAGGGTGCTGGCCATCAGGACGATGACGATCGGGATGTTATCGATCTTCAAGGCCCCGTTGAGGAGGTACCATTTCGTCGTGAACCCGGCAACCGGCGGGGCGCCGATCATGCTCAGCGACGCCAGGGCGAAGGCCCCCATGGTGAAGGGCATGGCGTAGCCGATCCCCGCCATGTCGCTGATCTTTTTCTTGTGCAGGGCCACATAGATCGCCCCGGCGCAGAAGAACAGGGTGATCTTGCTGAATCCGTGATTGACGATATGGATGATCCCGCCCAGCACGCCCGTATTGTCCAGAAGGGCCACCCCCAGGATGATGTACGACAACTGGCTGACCGTGGAATAGGCCAGTCTTGCCTTCAGGTCGTCCTTCGTGAGGGCGATGATGGAGGCCGCGAGGATCGTGAAGGAGACGAAGTAGGCCGTGACCAGGCCGAGCCCCAGGTCCTGAAGGGTGCCGGTTCCGAAGGTGGAGAGCATCACCCGGGCGATGCAGAACACGCCCGCCTTCACCACGGCCACGGCGTGCAGCAGGGCGCTGACGGGCGTCGGGGCGACCATCGCCGAAGGCAGCCAGTTGTGGAAAGGCATGATGGCGGCCTTGGCAAACCCGCCGATGAAGAGCACATAGGTGACGGTGATCCAGAGATGATCGGCAGAGGCCGGAAAGACGCCGTTGCGGATGTTATCGGAAAAATCCAGCGTCCCCGTCATCACGTACGTCAGGATGACGGCGGGAAGGAGCAGGCCTTTCGACGTCCCCATCAGATAGACGAGGTATTTCTTGCCCCCTTCATACCCCTCCTCGTCCTGGTGGTGGGCGACCAGCGGATAGGTGAACAGGGTGATGATCTCGTAGAACAGGTAGAGGGAAAAGAGGCTGCCGGAATAGGAAACGCCCTGGGCGCCGAGGATGGCGATGGCAAAACAGGCATAATACCGGGTCTGGGCGTGCTCGTTGAGGCTCCTCATGTAGCCTATGTTGTAGAACGAGGCGAATATCCACAGGAACGACGAAACGATGCCGAAGATGAGCGACAGGGCGTCCACCCGGAAGTTCAGAGAGATGCCGGGGGCGATCTGGGAGAGCGTATAGACGAGCTGGTCGCCGCGCCAAATGGCGGGGATCATCGCTGTCACGGAAATGAAGGTCAGCACGGCCCCGGCGACGGACCAGAATTCCCTGAGGTTCGGCCGCTTGCCGGAGACCATGATCAGAAGCGAGGCAGTTAGGACAATGCCTATGGGCAAAAGGGGTAGTGCGCTCTCCATAACCATCGGTCAGTCCCTCATCTCCCTGAGATCTCCGCCCTCGATGTGCCGGTATTTCCTGAAAATCAGAATGATGATGCCCAGTGCAACGGCCGCCTCAGCCGCGGCGATACCCATAATGATGAGCGTAAAGGCCGTCCCGTAGGCGTTCTCGGGGGAAACAAACCGGTTGAGGGCCACCAGATTCAAGCCGGCGCCATTCATGATCAGTTCCAGGGAAACGAGCATCCCGATGAGGGTGCGCCGGTACACCACCCCGACGATCCCGCAAAAGAGCATGAAGAGGGCAACGAACAGATAGACGTGCAGGTAGTTGTATAAGAAATCGGTCATTTGTTCCCCCGGGCAAAAAGGGCAAGCATGATCGCACCCAGTATGGCCACCACGATAAGAAGCGATATCAGCTCAAAGGGGAGGACCAGATCGTCGAAGAAAAGGCGGCCGATGTCTTTGGTCGTCATCTCAAAAGAAGGCGCCCCTGCCCTCGGAAAGGTTTCCGTGACGAACCTGACGAACAGCAAAAGGGAGACCAGAGCGACGCCCAGGGCCGCGCCGAATTTGCCGGCGGTCGTCCACTCCTTCGGTCGGCGGTACAGCGGGCCGACCAGCATGACGGCAAAGGCGATCAGAACGGTCACGGCCCCCACATAGATCAGGATCTGCATCAGGGCGACAAAGGGGCTGTTCAGGTAGACATACAGAGCCGCTACGCCGAACATCGTGACGACCAGCCCCATGATGGCATAGACGACGGAACCCGCCAAAACGGCCGTCGCGGCGCCGCCCATGGTGACTGCGATGATGAAAAGGAAGATGATTTCAGCAAAATTCATGACGACTTTTTCCTTTTCTCGAATTCCTTGACCAGATCGTAATGGAAATCCTCTCTCTTGAAGCCCGCGGGGTTGTAATCCGCCGAAAAGTCGATCGCATTGGACGGGCAGGTCTCCACGCAGATGCCGCACTGGCTGCACGTGGTGAAATCGAGGCGGTAGGAGGTGGCGGTCTTCCTCTTTTCGCCCTCCCGCTTTTCTCCCTCAATGTCCTTTATGGACCCCGAAGGGCAGTTCCTCACGCAGATGCCGCAGGCGATGCAGCCGTTCTTATCCGGGTTGTCGGCGTCGGCAAGAAGTTTGATATGGCCGCGGAAGCGCGGGCTGATCGCCAGCAGTTGGCGCGGGTACTGGGACGTCACCACCGGCTGGAACATGGCCCTGATCGTGACCCCCAGGCCGGCCAGCAAAGAGCCTGCGCCTCTGATGAATGCCGAAGGCGATACCGTCATAGTTTGAGAAGCCCTCCCGTGACCAGCAGGTTGATGAAAGCCAGGGGAATAAGCGCCTTCCAGGACAGGTTCAGCAACTGGTCGAACCGCACGCGGGGATAGGTCCATCTCAGCCATATGATGACGAAGACGAGGCAGTAGGATTTCAGCAGGAACCAGACTATCCCCGGCAGAAACGGCCCCTGGTAGCCGCCGAGAAAAAACGTGACGGCAATGGCGCTGACGATAAAGATGTTCGTATACTCGGCAAGGAAAAAAAGGGCGAACCTCATGCCGGAATATTCCGTGTGATAGCCCGCCACCAGCTCGCTTTCCGCCTCCGGCAGATCGAAGGGGGTCCGGTTGGTCTCGGCGACGGCGGCGATGAAATAGATAAAAAAGGCGATGGGCTGGCAAACGACGAACCACAACCCCTGCTGCGCCTCCACGATGGCCTTGAGGGAAAAGGAGTTGGCCATCATGATGACCGGTAAAAGCGCCAGAAGGAGGGGTATCTCGTAGGCAATATTCTGGGCGACGCTTCTGATGGCCCCGATCAGGGCGTATTTGTTGTTCGAGCCCCAGCCGGCCATCAGGATGGAGAGGACGGAAAGGGAGGAAAAGGCCAGGATCACCAGGATGCCTGCGTTCATGTCCCTTACCTGGAGCGAGGCGTCGAAAGGGATGACGACAAAGGAGACGAGAACCGGGACAAAGATGAGGACGGGGGCGAGCCAGTAGAGGGGCCTGTCCACCTCCCGGGGAGTGAGGATCTCCTTGCCCAGCAGCTTGATCGCATCGGCGATGGGCTGGATCAGGCCGAAGGGGCCCACCTCCTTGGGTCCGATCCGCCGCTGCATGTGGCCCGCCACTTTTCGCTCCGCCCACGTCAGGATCAGGGCGTTGAACACCACAAAGATCAGCACGCCGACAAGACCGACGATTGTCTTCACCGTCTCCCAACCCATTATGCTTATGATTTTCTCCATGCAGCCATCGCACCCTTATCGATCTATTTCCGGTATGACCAGATCCAGGCTCCCCAGGATCGCCACGGCGTCGGCCAGCAGGTTTCCTCTGGCCAGTTCGGGGAAGATCATCAGGTTGGAAAAAGAGGGGACCCGCCACTTCATCCGGTAGGGCCGGTCGCTCTCGTCGCTGACGATATAGATGCCGAGCTCCCCGCGGGGCGTTTCCACCGTGTGATACAGATCGCCCTTGGGCGGCTTGAGTTTTTTGGGAACCTTTTCCGCCATGACGGGGCCATCGGGAAGTCGGGCCAGGGCCTGCTCGATGATGTCCAGGGCGGTTCCCATCTCCCTGACGCGCACGCGGTACATGTCGAGGGCGTCCCCGCGGGTCCCCACGGGGATGTCAAAATCCATCTCTGAGTAGGCGGCGCAGGGCTCCGCCTTTCTCATATCCATCGCAATCCCCGCCCCCCGCAGGACCGGCCCGGAGACGGCGTATTTTCTGGCCCTCTCCTTCTCGATGACGCCGATGCCTCTCGTCCGGTTGATGAAAATGACATTGCCGCCGACGAGCTTTTCGTACAGGCCAAAACGCCCCCTCATCCTCTCGATGAACGCCTTTGTCCCGGCGATAAAGGCCTCGTCCACATCGTTGTAGAGACCGCCGAAACGGAAATAGCAGTAGGTCAGCCGGGAGCCGGTGACCGCCTCGAGGACGTCGTTGATCTGCTCCCGGTCGTCGAATACGAACAGGAAGGGGGTGAGCGCCCCCAGATCGGCGAGATAGGCGCCAAGCCACAGAAGATGGCTGGATATCCTGTTCAGTTCCGTGGCGATGACGCGCACGCAATTCGCGCGGTCCGGGACGGCGATCCCGCAGAGCCTCTCCACGGCGGTCACATGGCCGAGATTGAAGGACATGGCGCCCAGGTAGTCCATCCGGCTCGGGTTGGGGAGGAACTGGAGATAGCTCCTGTTTTCCGCCATCTTCTCGTGCATGCGGTGGAGATAGCCCAGGACCGGTTCCGCACTCTGGATGTACTCGCCGTCCATCTTCAGCACAACCCGCAAAACGCCGTGCGTGCTCGGATGCTGGGGGCCGAGGTTGACGAAGAACGTGTCCTCCCCCTCTTCCGGCCGGAAGGCGCCGAGCGCCTTTTTGTCTTCGTCGGCAAGGAGGACCTGTTCCTTGCGCAGGGGATAGGCGTCGATCCCTTCGTGGAGAAACAGATAGGTCAGGTTGGGATGACCGTCGAACAGGACGCCGTAAAACTCGCGGATCTCCCTTTCATGCCAGTACGCGCAATCAAAAATGGCAGAGAGGGTGGGAGCGGCGGGCTTGGCGGGATCGAGCTTCAGGGTGACCTTTGTTTTGCACAGTGCAGAGTGGTTGGCGAAGATGTAAACCAGTTCGAGATATTCCCGGTAATCCACGCAGACAATGGCGGCCAGATAGAACCCGCATTCGTCGAAGAAACGGGCGGCCTTCAAGAGCTCTCCCGGGGACGCCTCGCAGGAAAGATGGTATCCCCTCTCCCGATACTCCGTCTCTCTGATCTCGACGCCCCCCAGGGCGGCGCCAAGCTCTGCCTTGATTTTCTCTACCATCGGCTGTCCGGTCCCGGGAATCTTCTCTTCCCCGTTATTTTTTCCTCCAACTTCAGGAATCCCTCGAGAAGGCCTTCAGGCCTGGGGGGGCATCCGGGGACATACACGTCCACCGGCACAAGGAGATCGACTCCCTCGATAACGTTGTACTGGCCCTCGAAAACGAACGGGCCGCCGGAGATGGCGCAGTTGCCCATGGCGATGACCCATTTCGGCGAGGGCATCTGCTCATAGAGCCTGGTGAGAACGGGCGCCATCTTCCTGGTCACGGTGCCGGTGACGATCATCAGATCGGCCTGCCGGGGAGTGGCCCGGAAAACGCCCGCCCCGAATCGGTCAAGATCGAAGCGGGACATGGCGGTAGACATCATCTCGATGGCGCAGCAGGCCAGACCAAAGGTCATCGGCCAGATGGAATTGGCCCTGGCCAGATCGAGCACCTTCTCCACTGCGGCAAACTTTACTGGGAAAATTTCCTTTTCCAGGTAAAAACCCCTTTCCCCCAGGCATAAACAATCGCAAGGGCGAGGATCAGCACAAAACACAGCAATGCGTAAAATTCGTGCACCCGTTCCCCCTTCGCATAGCTCAACGCAGCGGGAAATAGGTAGAGGACGTCCACGTCGAACGCGATGAAGATCAGCGCGTATATGTAGTAGTGCATGCCGTACCTTATCCAGGCGCTGCCGTAAGGTTCTATGCCGCACTCATAGGTGTCGAGGGTTTTCTCTCCCCTTGTCCGGGGAGCAAGGACATAGGCGATGACGATGGGAATGAGAGTGAATAGGATGGCGACGAAAAAGAAAAGCGCGACTGGAAAGAATTCTTCTAAGATATTCATGGCAAAGTCAGAATAAGATGTTCAAAAAGAACCGTAAACCATTTCCCGCTGGCGCGCTTTGCTGTTACCAAAACCATCCGGTGCTGTCAAGTTTTTTCCCCCTTTTTTTTTCCGGCCTTGGCGCCCCTCCGTTGTTTCCGTTTCAAACGGGATTGACAAGCCGCCCCCCGATGACCTATGATTCCCCTGCATCGGACGCAGGGGAATCCCGGGCGGCGTTTCCGGGCCGGGCGCACCGTTTTGCGATCCATCATCCCTTTTCACGAACCGCAGAGAAAGGACGAGTCATGAAAATAAAGGCCCTTTGGTTTATCCTGCTGATTCCAGCGCTTATTGCGATCACCGCCTGCGACACCGCCTTCACCGTGGGCACCAAGACGATCGGCATCCGCTCCGGACAATTCATCTATACGGAAGGTTATCTGCGGGCCACCTACACCTTCCCCCTGGAGAAGGTCTGGGCCGCCTGCGAGAAGACCCTGGCCGATCTCAAGGCCGACGACGTCGAGCGGGTCAAGAAGATCGCCACCGGAAATTTCACGGCGATGATCCAAGACGACAAGGTCCGGATCTCGGTGGAGTACGTGGAAAAGGGGCTGACGGCGGTCTCCGTCATGGTCGGACCGTCGGGAAACAACCTGGCCTCGCAGCTCATCCACGACCGGATCGAGAACGTCCTGAAGGCGCCCTGAAGGACAGGCCGGCGGTCGGTCCATCGCTCCCCCCCGCAACGAATACCGGCCACATGATGCCTTCATAGCGCCCAATCAGGGGCGGCTTCGTAAAAAGGCCGCAGGCAAGGCGCGCAAATCCAGAGGAATGAGGCGTACTGTTGCGTACGCCGCAATGAAGCGCAACGCAGCATCCGGACTTTTTACGTAGCCGCCACATTTTTCATCCGGTGTTGAGGCGCAAGAGGAGCCCCTTGAGGTAGCGGCCCTCCGGATGGGCGAGATTCACAGGGTGATCGGGACCTGCTCCGAGGACGCGGAGCACCTGGGCCGCCTTTCCCGCATCCCGGACGGCGCCGAGGACGATCTTTGCGAAGAGCTCTTCACCCACAGGATTCGAACAGGAAAAGGTCGCCAGGACTCCGCCCTCGCGGAGACGCCGCGCCGCCTGCAGATTGATCTCCTTGTAGCCCCGCGCCGACCGGGCTACATCCTTCCTCGACTTGGCGAAGGCCGGGGGGTCCAGAACGATCAGGTCGAAATCCTCTTCCGTCTCCCGGAAATAATCGAAGACATTGGCCGTGAGCACAGGGTGCCGTTCCGGGGAAAAGCCGTTCCGGACCAGATTCCGGCGGGCAATTTCGTTCGCCGCCGCCGAGGCCTCCACGGAAACGACCCGCTCGGCCCCCCCGCGCGCCGCGTAGACTGAAAAGGCGCCCGTGTAGGAGAAGCAGTTGAGAACCGCGGCCCCCCGGCTTAAGGCGCCGACGATCTCCCGGTTCACCCGCTGATCAAGGAAAAATCCCGTCTTCTGCCCGGCGATCGGATCGACCTCGAAGCGAAGACCGTTTTCTCTGATCTCCGCCGCCGCCGGGATCTCGCCCCATGCGGGGCCGATCCGGTCGGAAAGTCCCTCTAACTGCCGGGAGCGCCCCTCGCTCCGTTCGTAAATCCCGACCGGCCCGACCATCTCGGCAAGAAGCCCGATGAGCGTCTCCCGCCACTTCTCCATCCCCGCCGTTCCGATGGTCATTACCAGACAGCCGCCATAGCGGTCGCAGACGAGGCCGGGCATCCCGTCCCCTTCCGCATTGACGAGCCTGAAGGCGTCCGTTTCCGGCGGAACGACCAGCCGGCGCAACGCCAGCGCCCGCTCGATCCGTTGCCGCCAGAAGCCGGCGTCGATCCGGGCGTTTGCATCGTCGGTCAGAAGGCGGAAGGCGATTGAGCCGGTGTTGAAAAAGCCGAGGCCGAGGGGCCGCCCTCCGGCGTCCGCCGCCAGGACGACGTCGCCGGGGGCGGGTTTCCCCTCCACGGCGGCGAGCGCCCCGGAGAAGACCCAGGGGTGGCCGTGGCGGAGCGAAACGTCGCGCCCCTTCTTGAGTATGATCCGCGGGTAATCGTTCATTCTTTTCTATAAGACTGTTTCTAACACCAAAGCGGACCGAATGACTGCCGGAAAGACGGGTTGTAGCAAATTACTCTCTGGAACAAAACGTCATACGGTTACCCCGTATTCATTCCGGACGAACTCGAGATTTCGCAGCGCATTTTCGTATTTGGTTTTTCCATAGCTGTAATAATCGAAGGTGATTTTGGATATTGCGAGCTGGATGAGGCTCCACAGAAACCAGTATATATCGGGTAACGGCTTGGAGAGATCGATATAATATAGTGTTTTATCGAAATCTGTATCTTCGCAATACTCCCTGATGATAAGTTTTTCGGCTTCGCGCGGGACCAATATCTCCTGAAACATATCGGCAAGATCGTAATATTTGGTCGACATTCCCGCATATTCCCAGTCGATGATATACATAGGGGCGCCGTACAGGTGTTCAAACCCTTCCTTGATCAGGATAAAATTGTCGGCCAGCAGATCGTTGTGACAGGCGGTATAGTCGGTTTCAGGGATGTCAATGACGGACGACAGCTTGTCAAGACGCTTTATAGTCTCATCAATTGCGAATTCACCCTGCCCGGCATTGAGATCTTCAAGTATTGCCGCCATTTTCCTGACTTCGACAATGGGGTTAAAGATCTTTTTAAGCCGGATGCCGCTGTTGTGAATTTTCCGTATGGGGCTCACGATCTTCCGGTAAATCGATTTGTCCAGGAAATGCTTATTGGTCAGAACAATGCTGTCGTCGATATATTCAACGATTGTCACGCCGATTTCGGGCATGTATTTTACCAGCCTCGAGGACACGCCTATTTTTCCCATTTCTTTCAGGGCATGGGCCTCATGGTCGCGGTTGATGAAAAGATCGGTCTTGTCGCCGTAGATCCGAACGGTGTAGTCGCCTTTTTTCGACTGAATCCGGTACAGTTTATTGGTTATCCCGCCGCTCAGCTGCGTGATGCGGACATCGATGCCTTTCCATTCCGGCAAAAGTTGATAACAGGCTTCCGGGGTAAAATCCCGATCCAAAAGGCGCGTTGCCGTGTCCATGTCGTTCCCCTCTTTTTCTGTCCAACCTCCATGCCCGCGAGTTGACGGCACAACGAGACCGGTTCATACAGTCAGTTGCCGACCCGGCAGCCGGCACAACGCCCGTCGCGCTGATTCCGTAGGTTTTATCAGCCATTGCCGTTTACATAGGTGGTGAGACTATGGTGAGACTATAATGGGGGATAAGCACTGAGTCAACCCCTTTTTGGTCCCGCATTATACCGCGCCTTTTGCACGCCTTCCACCGCTTTCCGACCTCCGGAGGGGCTCATCCGCCCCAAGCGCGCCGCGCGGTAATGCTTTTTCTTTGAATTCTGTCTATTTCCTTGATATTCCGCACTTATGATGGTAAGTTTAAATTGTGTCTATCACTCACATCTACACATAAAGCGGCAGGCGGTGACAGCATGTTTATCCATGAACGGGAAGCCCTGAAAGACGTGATTCAGGCCCTCCGCGGGCGCCTGCGCGGGAAGATCGTCTCCGCCCACGCCTTCGGCTCGCGGGTGCGGGGCAGTCAAGATGAATGGTCCGATTTCGACCTCCTGGTGATCGTGGACGGCAGGACGCCGGCGCTGGAAAAGGAGGTGATCGGCATCATCGTCGAGGAGGAGACGAAAAAAGGGATCTCCTTCGCGCCGGTCGTCAAGGATATCCGCGAATTTGAGCTGGAAAAACGTTTTAATACGCCATTCTATGAGAATATCGTCAAAGAAGGGGTGCCGCTATGACGCTTTCATGGGCCGACAAGAAAATGCTCAGCCAGGCCAGGATGGCCAAGGCGCGCGAATTTTTGGAGGACGCAAAGGGAAACTTCCGGGAGGGGCGCGTTAAGACCTCAATCAACCGGAGTTATTATGCCTTGCTGGCCGCCGTCAGAAGCATTCTCATTCTGCACGGCTCCAACCCGGAGACTCATGAAGGCGCGGTCACCATGCTGAGTTTGAAATTCGTAAAAACGGAACTCCTCCCTGTGGAAACCGTCAAGACATTCAAGTTGCTTTTTTCCAGAAGGGCCGATGCGGATTACGGCGATTTCGATTCCACGGATGCAGCCGATGCCGAAGAGGCCATCCGTTTGGCGGACGAGGCGGTGGAAGAGATCGAACGATTGAGGACCGCGCTGCTGCATAAGGATCAGCCGGCGGAAAATGCGGCTGAAGACAAGATATAATGACCCTTGCCCGCTTAGTTCAGGTTGCGGTCATGAGCGCCAATGAAGCCGATTTTCAAAGCTTTCTGAATAATACATCCCCGGTGGAAATTATAGGAGAACGACAATGAGCGTATTGGATGCGATTGGGAACACCCCTCTGGTGGAGATCATCAATCTTTGGGATTCGGAGAAGACCGGGGTGCGGATCATGGCGAAGTTAGAGGGTTCCAATCCAGGCGGTTCGGTCAAAGACCGTCCGGCTTACTCCATGCTCAAGGAGGCTGTCGCTTCCGGAAAGCTGGTCCCGGGGAAAACGATCCTGGAGCCCACTTCCGGAAACACGGGCATTGGGATGGCGATGGTGGCGGCGGCCATGGGTTATAAAATAAAGCTCACAATGCCGACGTGTGTGAGCACGGAGCGACAGGCCGTTTTGCAGGCCCTCGGGGCGGAATTGGAGCTGACCCCGGGCAGCGACCGCACCGACGGCGCCATCAAACGGGCGCACCATATCATGGAATATCAGGGGGATGTGTACTTCATGCCCAATCAGTTCGATAATCCCCACAACGCCCTGGCCCATTACCATACGACCGGGCCGGAAATCCTGCAGCAGACAAACGGCGAGGTCGATCTCTTTGTCGCTGGGATGGGTACGACAGGCACGCTTATGGGCTGTTCCCAATTTCTCAAGGAGAAAAAGCCATCGATCAAGATCGTCGGTATTGAACCCACGCTGAACCACCGTATCCAGGGCTTGAAGAATATGAAAGAGTCGATCGTCCCGAAGATCTATGACCCGGGTCGGCTGGACGGCATCGTCAGCTGCAACGATGAAAACGCCTTCTACATCACCCGCGACCTTTCCCTTCGCGAAGGGCTGTTTTGCGGAATAAGCTCGGGCGCCGCTATGTGGGGCGCCCTCCAGATCGCCAGAGACCTGCCGCGCGGCTCCACCGTCGTGGTCATCTTTCCCGATCGGGGCGACCGCTACCTTTCGACGGAGGTGTTCCGTTCGATCTGCGCCATATGTCCTCCCTGACGCCTCAATCGATTTCTCACCGGCCACGCCGGAATGTATTGGCATTACATAGTGTGGAGACAAGTTTGAAAGGAAGCCGCGCCGGGGAGTGTCTTCGGAAACCGTTTTTTTGTGCGACTCTTTGCCGGTTCTGTGGAAGTCCCCTTTTTATCTTCTGAACATCAAAGGCTCCCCGGTCCATCTGGAAAAGACGTTGATGAACCTGGTGGTTACGCATTACGGGATGAACGGTGCGACTACTGAGTTTATGGTTTCCGGTCTCTCGTGCATACGAACAACTTCCTGAAAGTCGTAGATTGAACATTTTCATGGGGTCTGCGACATAAATGTAGGTAAATAGTTGACAAGGTCAGTTTCTTCCTGTACAATCTGATTGCATTATGAGCAATCAGACTATAGGAGGGAGCCGATGGGAGAAACGATTGAAAGCTTGGAGCGGCAGAGGGAGCATCTGTATAGGCAAATGCTGGAGGTTGGAGATTTCAGGCGGGGGATCATTTCAGTCATATACCGTA
>JAHJXP010000238.1 GCA_018827585.1 Pseudomonadota bacterium
TGATGATGTCGCCGTCCCGGACGACGTATTCCCTGCCTTCGAGGCGGAGCTTCCCCGCCGCCTTGGCGCCGGCGTTCGTCCCGCCGCAGGCGATGAACTCATCAAAGCCGATCACCTCTGCCTTGATGAATCCCCGCTCGAAGTCGTTGTGGATCACCCCCGCCGCCCGGGGCGCCTTCGTGCCCGCGGGGACGATCCAGGCCTTGACCTCGTCCTCGCCGACGGTGAAATAGGCTATCCGGCCCAAAAGGCTGAACGCGGCGCGGATGATCCGCCCGAAGGCGGCCTCCGCGATCCCCAGCGAATCGAGAAATTCCTGTCGCTCCCCCGGCGGGAGGGCCATCAGCTCCGCCTCGATGGCGCAGCAGATCCCGATGACCGGGACGGAGAGACCCCCCTCCCGGATGAAGGAATCGGCGTGGGCCGGGTTGTCCTCCGGGGTGTTCACGACGACCAGCTCCGGCCGGATCGTCCAGAAGGAAAAGCTCCTGAGGCCGTGTCTCTCCTCTTCCGTGAGGGCGAGCTCCCGGAGGGGATTCCCCGCTTCGAGTTGCCCCTTCAGGCGGGGGAGGGCCTGGAGATGCAGGTAGTCCTGGGGGGTCATGGGCTTCTTCGCCATCTTCGCGAGGCGCTCCAGGCGGTTCTCAACGATCATCAGATCGGAGAGGATCAACTCGTCCCCGAGCCTCCGGCAGCGGCCGACGATCTCGGCGGCGTCTGCGGCGGTGAAGGCGTCGACGACGTGGAGGAGGCCCCCCGCCCCGGCGAGACTCTGGCGAACGGCGTCCCATGCCTTTTCGCCCACCGCGTTCACGTCGCTGAAGGGAACCTTGGCGGGCGAGACCTTCGCGGGCTTGAAAATCTCCACCAGGCGGTCGAAGCGGGCATCCGGCACGGCGGCCAGGCCGCGGACGCACGTCTCGGCGTGCATCTCCCTGCTTTTGACCCCGGTCATGATCTCGAACAGCGTGCTCTTCCCGCTCTGGGGAAGCCCGATGATCCCGATCTCCATCGCTTAACACCTATGACAAACTCGCGATAAATCTCCAAACCTGTCACTCCGGTGAATCCCGGATCGGGGTCCGGGACAGGCACCGGAGTCCAGAACTACTTGACAACACTGGATTCCCCCGTATCAGGTACGGGGCAGGCTGCATGTCAAGCACGGAATGACAAAAGAGGCCAAAATCGACTTTTTACGAGTTTGTCACCTTTGCACAATTAGAAGGCCTTCTCGATCCGGGCCATCGCCTCCTCGAGACGCGCGTCCGGCACGGTCAGAGAGATACGGATGAACCCCTCGCCGTACTGGCCGTAGGCGGTCCCCGCCGCGACGACCACGGCCGCCTTCTCGAACAGCAGGTTCGTGAACTCCAGCGACCCCATCCCCTTCGGCGTCGGGACCCAGAGGTAGAAGGTCCCCTTCGGCGGATTGAAGGAGATGCCGATCCGCTTGAGCGTTGCCAGGACCTTCTCCCGGCGGCGGGCGTAAACGGCGAGCATCTTCTCGATGTTTCCGGTCTCGTGGCGGAGCGCCTGGATACCCGCGAACTGGATCGCGTTGAAGATCCCGGAGTCGGTGTTCTCCTTCACCTTGCTGATCGCCGCGATGAGCTCGGGGTTCCCCGCGGCCATGCCGATCCGCCAGCCCGTCATGTTGTAGGGCTTGGAGAGCGAGTTCAGTTCAATCCCCACCTCCTTCGCCCCGTCGGCAACAAGGAAGCTCAGCCGCTCCTGGCCGTCAAAGACGACTTCGCTGTAGGGGTTGTCGTAGCAGATCGCGACGTCGCTTGCCTTCGCGAAGGCAACGAGGCGGTCGAAGAACTCCCGCGTCGCGCAGGCGCCGGTTGGGTTGTTCGGATAGTTCAGGAACATCCCCGTGGCCTTCTCCACGACCTCCGAAGGGATCTCCTCGAAGAGGGGAAGATAATCGTTCTCGGGGCGGATCGGGACGTTGTACGGGACCCCGCCCCCCATCAGAATGCTTGCCCGGTAGGCCGGGTAGCCCGGATCGGTCATCAGGACGACGTCGCCGGGATTGATCCGGGCCATGACGAAGTGGTGGCAGCCTTCCTTGGAGCCGATCAGGCCCAATATCTCCGTCGCGGGGTCGAGCGTCACACCGTAGCGGGTCTCGTACCAGTGGGCGATCTCCCGGCGGAAGGCGAGCATCCCCTTCTCCTCGTCAGTCGGGTAGCGGTGGTTCTCCGGGTCGCGAGCGGTCCGGCAGAGCTCCGCAATGATCGAATCCGGGGTCGGCTCGACCGGGTCCCCGATCGCGAGGCTGATGACGTCCACGCCGTCGGCCTTGGCCCTGGCGATCTTCTTTCTCAACTCCATGAACAGGTAGGGCGGTATCTTCGTCAAACGATCGGCAATCTGCACGCATCTTCTCCTTTCAGAAATTTCCTCACATACTCTTCCAGGCCTCGTCCCACAGCGATCCCTGATAAATCACTCTGACCTTCCCTTCCAGGTACACTTTCGTGAAGCCGTCCCTGGTCATCTCAAAATGGATCCGGAGGGTCTCGCCGCTCTGCACCCGGACGTCCACCGGAGATTCCACGAGCCCCTTGCGAGCGGCGATCAGGGCCGAGGCGACCGAGCCGGTCCCGCAGGCGAGGGTCTCGTCCTCCACGCCGCGCTCGTAGGTCCGGACGCGGAGCGTATGCATATCGGCGACGGCCGCGAAATTGGCGTTTGTCCCGGCGGGCCGGTAGTGTTCGTGGTAGCGGATCGCCCGGCCGGTCCCGAAGACATCGAAGTCGTCCGGATCACGGACGAAATGGACGACGTGG
Organism: Pseudomonadota bacterium; assembly: GCA_018827585.1. Lineage (GTDB taxonomy): Bacteria > Desulfobacterota > Syntrophia > Syntrophales > UBA5619 > JAKAFS01. The sequence continues at coordinate 2,799 of JAHJXP010000238.1, forward strand.
GGGACGCCGGTGTTGATGCTGTGGACGAAGAGCGTCTCGTTCTTAATCCGGATCCGGTCGTCCAGGACAAGGGCGCGAGGATCGGTCAAGCGGAGCTTGACCACGTCCCCCCGGACCTCGGCGTCGATGATACCGGCCACGGTCTCGAAGGAGACCTTTTCCCCGGCGATCCCCTTGAGGAAGGCGAAGCGGGCCGCGCACCGGCCGCCGTTCCCGCACATCTCCACCTCGGAGCCGTCGGCATTGAAGAACCGCCACCGGAAATCGACCCGGTCTGATTGCTCGACAATGATCAGACCGTCCGCACCAACGGAGACCTTCCGCGCGCAGACCTTCTTCACGAAGGCAACGACGTCCCCCACAGCCAGCGACCCGTCCCGGTTGTCGATCAGGATGAAGTCGTTGCCGCTCCCGCTCATCTTGTAGAATTCGATCATGACCTTTTCCTCAATTTCAGGCCGATTTTGCCATGAAGCGGCTCAGAATGCCAACATTTTTTCCCGGCAGCGGCCGAACGCAACCGGATCGCAGCGGTCGCCGGACCGCGCCCGATCCTCATCCGCATGAAGCCTAAGATGCCGAAGGGCGACGTGAGGCAGATCTCGAACGACACCCCCAGCATGTTCCGTTACATTATTTCGCCCTTACTCGAAAAGGACTCCGTGACCTGGATGGGACGGGTGGGATAGGGATCGGCCGCCAGGGCCTGACCCGTCGCCAGACCGGTTGCCGCCAGACATAACATCGCCAGTACCGCCAAACGCATTCTTTTTGAGCCCATCATTATTTCCTCCCTTGTGTATAGGTCTTCTCCAGCAAAGGGCGTCAGCCGCCCTTTTCCACCTCGGTCAAACGATCGCGCCAATCCTTCTTCTTAAAGATAAGGGGTTTGAGCCCCAGCAGAATCATCAGCAGCGCCACCCCCATGAAGGTGGCTGAGATCGGCCTCTCGACGAAAATCACGTACGTTCCGCCGGACATGGCCAGCGCCTGGCGGAAGCTGAACTCGATGATCGGCGCCAGCACCACGCCCAGCCCCAGCGGCGCCGTTTCAAAATCCAATTTCCGGAACAGGTATCCCAAAAGGCCCATCACGCTCATGATGGTCACGTCGATCGTGCTCGAATTGACCGCATAGACGCCCACCACGCAAAACAGCAGGATGATCGGGTAGAGGATGCGGTAGGGAATGCGCAGGAAATTGACGAAGATGCCCACCATCGGCAGGTTGAGGAGCAGCAGCACCAGATTGCCGACATACATGCTCGCGATCAGGCCCCAGAAGACCTCCGGCTGCTCCTTGATGAACAAGGGGCCCGGGGGTGATCCCGTGCACCATGAGCGCGGCCAGCAGAACGGCGGGGATGGGACCCGTCGGGACGCCCAGCGCCAGCAGGGGAACCAGGGCGCCTTCGCTGGCGGCGTTGTTCGCCGATTCGGGACCGGCCACCCCCTCGATCGCCCCCTTTCCGAACCGCTCCGGGTGCTTGGAAATCCTCCGCTCCATCGCGTACGACACGAAGGTCGAGATGATATGGGCCGATCCCGGAATGATGCCGATCAGAAACCCCAGGACCGTCCCCCGGCCGATCGGCCCGATGGAATCCTTGAATTCCTCCCGCGAGGGGAGCAGATCGCGCAGGCGGGGCTTCAACACCTCGCGGATATCCTGGCTGCCCGCGGTGGCCAGGATATCCGATATCCCGAAAAGGCCCACCGCCACGGGGACGAGGCCGATCCCGTCGCCCAGGGCCGTCACGCCGTAGGAGAACCGGAAATAACCCGACATCTGATCGATGCCGATCATGCCGGCCATCAGGCCCAGGCAGATCATCGCGAGGTTCTTGACGATCGACCCGCCCGTCATGTAGCTCAGGACCACGAGACCGCACACCAGCAGGCAGAAATACTCGGGCGGACCGAAGCCGAGGGCGAAAGTGGCCAGGGTCGGGGCCAGAAACATGAGCCCGATGACGCTCACCGTGCCGGCGATGAACGAGCCGATGGCCGCGATGGCCAGGGCGGGTCCGGCGCGGCCTTTACGCGCCATGGCATAGCCGTCGATGCAGGTCATGACCGAGGCCGCCTCGCCGGGGATGCGCATCAGGATCGAGGTGGTCGACCCGCCGTACATGGCGCCGTAGTAGATGCCCGCCAGCAGGATGATCGCCGAGGTCGGCTGCAGCCCGGAGATAGACACGGAAAACCTGGGGCTGGGCGACGACCTCCTGGCCAACAGGCGGTAGCCTACCCGGCCCGCCCAGGGACAGGGATCTTCGCTTCGCAGGGCACGCCGGTCTGGCAGAGGCCGCAGGCGGTCGTTTCAAAACCGAACTGCGGCTTGATGTATGTCGCCGCGACTTCGCGGATGTAGCGGTGGCATTTTTCCTTGTCATGCCCCGCCTCTTTTGTAATCGCGCCCGCCGGGCACCGCTGCGCGCATTTGCCGCAGCTGCCGTTGAAGTGAAAGAGGCAGTAAGCGCGGTGATCTTCGTACGGCCGCTCCGTAGGCGGAACGGAAATCCTGGCCACGACCGAGCTGCAGCGCATCGCCTTTCCCCGGGGCGTGATCAGGCCGTCGCACAGCCCGAACGTCCCCAGGCCGGAGGCGTACGCCGCATGCCGCTCCGACCAGGAGGAGGCGAAACCGTAGCGGTCGGATTTCTCCCACTGCCAGCGGGGCGAGTTCATGGGCGCCACCGTCTTATGCCCGGCCTCCCGGAGGGCTGCCGCCACATGGTCGCGAAGCTTTACGTTGAAGTCTTCCCCGTATTTGCGCGACCGCGCCCACCTCTCGGCGGGCAGGGTCTTTTCCCCGGCGTTGTCGAGCCGGGTCCTCTCCGTCTGCGGCAGGACCCAACTAATCACGGTCAATTCGTCAGGGGCAACCTCGATATCTGGAAACGTCGAGGCAAATATCTCCGGCGGGGTCCACAAGAACGGGCCGATGTCTTCTTTGAACTTCCGGTACAGAGGATCGCCGCCGCGGGAAAAACCGACCAGCGGTTCCGCCCACGCCGGTTCATGACCGCCATCGAGATGAAGATCATTCTCTTTGGACGCCGTATATTTACAGATCCGTCCCCGGATCCACGCCGCCGCGTCGGTGATTTCGCCCTGCATTTCCGTCATGATTCGCCTCCCTGATCGTTTGCGAACGCCATAATAAACGCCCCCTGACCGCCCTTCACTGCACCCATCCGGCGCCATTGTTATACCTAACGGATAAGGCAAAGCAAGTACTTTTATCGGGTCCAAAGCCCCTGAACCGCCCGGCTTCCGGCACACCCTTCACAAGGGCCATTGAAGTTCCCCCGGAAAATGTGCTAACAGGATTAAACAAGTTCGGGGTTTTACACAAGGAGAAGGCCTGCCAGCTTCACGCGGAACACTGTTCGTGACGGCAAAATGAACCGACTTTTTGTTAAGGAGGTAGAGTATGGATATCGGAGGGTATCTCGGAAAGATCCTGCGGATAAATCTAACCAAACATGAAGTGAACAGCGAAGAATTGGATGAACGCAGTATAGAAAAATGGATTGGCGGCGTTGGGATAGGCGCTAAATATCTTTACGATGAAGTGCCCGCGGGTGTGCAATGGTCGGACCCGGGGAATCGTTTGATCTGGACTTCCGGTCCATTGGCCGGCAGCGGCGTCGATGGCGCGGGGACATTTAACGTCGTCGCCAAAGGTCCCCTGACTAATTTGGCGGGATCATCTCAGGCAATGGGTTACTTCGGCGCTTACCTGAAATTTTCCGGGTTTGACGGAATCATCTTCCAGGGTACGTCGCCGGATTGGGTCTATTTATTGCTGAAAGAAGGGAAGGCGGAGATTCGCGATGCGCGTCATCTGATCGGCAAGGATGCTTTTGAAACAGAAGACGCATTGAGGAAAGAATTGGGCGTCAAAGAAAAAGACGTGAGCATTTACGGAATCGGCCCGGCAGGTGAAAATGGCGTGTTATATTCTGCAATTGTTGGCGACAATGGTCATTTGGCCGCCAAAAACGGTTTAGGGGCGGTGATGGGGGCAAAGAAACTCAAGGCCGTTGTGGCATACAGAGACAAACGAATTTTTATCATAAAAGATCCTGAGCGTCTGAAGAAGGCAAACAATGCGCTGTTTGAGCATGCCAAGGGTTTTGGGTCAATTTACAAATGGGGCACAGGCGGGGGGTTTTCCGCGCTCCATGCAATCGGCGTCTTGCCGGTGAGGAATTATGCAACGAACATCTTTCCCGAGCATGAACGGATGAACGGCCAATACATACGGACTCACTTCAAGATTCGCTCAAGGCCTTGCTATCATTGTCGGATCGCGCATGTGAAAGAAGTGACCGTGACTGAAGGACCGTACGCGGGAACAGTGGGTGAAGAGCCCGAATATGAACAGATAGCGGCTTGGGGACCTATGATAGGCAACACCGATCCCGGCGCCGTGGTCATGTTGGCACGAGAAGTGGACCGGCTGGGCATGGATTGCAACGAGTCTTCATGGACCATCGGCTGGATCATGGAGTGTTATCAGAAAGGGGCCCTCAAGAAAAAGGATCTCGACGGGATTGAAATGTCCTGGGGAAACGTTGAAGCGGTCAAAAAAATGCTCAACAGGATCGCAAATAAAGAGGGGATCGGTGAACTTCTGGCGGAAGGCGTGATGCGGGCCTCCCGGAAAATCGGCGGCGAAGCGGCAGATTGGGCCATTTATACGCATAAAGGCGGTTCTCCGAGGAGCCATGATCATCGGGGAGCACGCTGGTATGAACTCCTCGACACCTGTGTATCCAATACAGGCACCATAGAATCCACCTGGGCCGGGATTCACCCTCAACTGGTCGATCAACCGCCGGCAACCGATCCGTTTTCCCACGAAGAAGTGGCATCGCTAAACGCCAGATTCAGCGGAATCCGCCAGTTTGACGACTGCCTGGGGACGTGCAGGCTTGCATCGGCGGACCCCAAATTGCTCTTGGAGTGTCTCAATGCAGTCACAGGTTGGCAACTGACGTTGGATGATGCCTTCACCATCGGGCGAAGGGTCATAAATCAACTGAGGATGTTCAACTTCCGACACGGGATGAAAAAAGAAGACGAGAGACCTTCCAAACGGTATGGATCCGTCCCGATAGACGGTCCTGCGCAAGGCAAAAATATTATGGAAAAATGGAACGGCATGCTGGAGAATTATTACAAATCGATGGGCTGGGATACAGAGACCGGCAAACCGCTTCCGGAAACCTTAAAAAAATTGGGGCTATCCGAATTAATGAAAGATCTTTAGGGGTTATAACCTGCAAAAGAAAACTTACGGAAAGAAAGCGAAGCTCCCCGCGGCAAGCCGCGGGACATTCTGCAAAAAATTTCGATAA
>JAHJXP010000285.1 GCA_018827585.1 Pseudomonadota bacterium
CCGCCCAGCGAGCCCAACAATTTTGAGGCAACGAGGTTCCGGGAGAAAATAACGCACATTCATGGAGATATCCGCGATCTCGATCGGCTGATGGTGACTTTCAAAAAATATCAGCCTGAATTTGTCTTTCACCTGGCCGCCCAGCCCCTTGTTCGCCTCTCCTACGAAGAGCCGAAATTGACCTTTGACACGAACGTCGGCGGCACGGTCAACGTGTTTGAGGCCGTCCGCAAAACCCCCAGCGTCAAAGTCCTGGTCAACATCACCAGCGACAAATGCTATGAAAACAGGGAATGGGTCTGGGGCTACCGGGAAAACGATCCGATGGGCGGGCATGACCCATACAGCGCTTCCAAGGGTTGTGCGGAACTCGTTTTCAACGCTTATCTGAAGTCGTTCTTTTCCCAAAAGAATTCTGGGGACATGACGGAGAATTCCGGGGACATGACCCGAATTCTCCAGAATTCGGTATCGTGTCCCCGGAATTCGTGTCAGAATTCGCAAATCGGCGCCGCCTCCGCCAGGGCGGGCAACGTCATCGGCGGGGGCGACTGGGGTGCGGACCGCCTCGTTCCCGATTGCATCCGCGCCCTGAGCCGACATCAACCCATCGGCATCCGCAGCCCCCATGCCATCCGGCCCTGGCAGCACGTCCTGGAGCCCCTCAGCGGCTATCTCCACCTTGGCGCCGCCCTCTGGCATGATCCTCAAAAATATTCCGGCCCCTGGAACTTCGGCCCCGATGACAGTAGCCACCTGACGGTCGCCGCCATGACGGACCGCCTGATAAAATACTGGGGCGATGGTTCCTGGGAAGACCTCTCCGATCCGCAGGCCCTTCACGAGGCGAAGCTTCTCAAATTGAATTGCGACAAGGCCCACGCCGGTCTCAACTGGCACAGCGTCCTCACGATTGACGAATGTTTGCAAATGACGGCGGAGTGGTATAAAATCTTTTACGCGGCGCCACCCCGCGATTCGATGTACGAAATCTGTACGCAGCAAATCGCTAAATATGAGGTGTTATGTCAAAAAGCGTCGAGTTTGTAGTTGTTCTCGATGACGGTGTAAGGAAAAGGCACCGACATGAAACAAGCAGCGGGAAAGTAATCCATTTTGCGGTACAATTGGAGATCAGGGTTCAGCAAGAATGGAGGGTGGCCGTTCGTTATGATTGTGTGCACGGCTATGCCCACGTGGATCAATATGATATAAGGGGAAACCAGACGAAAAGGGCACTGAACCTCCAATTCGAGAGCGCTTTGACATACGGCGATTGGGATATTAACGAAAACTGGCAAAAATATCGAGACGCATTTTTGAAAGGCACTGAAGATGAACGATTACAATAAATTTACAGCGATGTTAGCGAGTGAGCTTCATCGTTATCTCATGGAGGACGAAGAAAAGGCCCGTTTGCTGCCCGATGATGCCCTCATAATCTTTCAGGTCGAGGGCGAAGATGATTTCAACCGCTGGCACAAGGAAATGACCCTCCGCAACAGAGAAGCCAATCAATCCGTCACCTATGTGCATTTGAAGAAATGGCGATTTCATTCAATGATTGAAGATATGACTCTGATTCGCGCAACCGCATAGGGAAATTAGGAAAATACACCCGGCAAAACGCTAAATTTCAAGACCTGACCCCCAACTATGCGAGGTAGCGCCATGAAATACAGGGCCGTAATAAAAAGATCCGATGAATGGTGGATCGGCTGGCTGATCGATCTGCCGGGTGTTAATGCGCAAGAGAAAACGCGGGAAGAATTGCTTGAATCACTGCGCATCGGCGCAGAGGATATGCTTGCAACGGATGTTCCGTTTATTCCCGATGCTCAACTGACAATGATCGATGTGCCAAATCCTAACTGGATTCCCGAAAGGGCGTAATCATGACCACCCCTGAAACCATCCGCACCCAGATCCTCGCCCTTGTCAAAGAGTACCACACGGAGAAGTTTGCTTCCAAAACCTTCGATCCCGACAAGGACCTGGTCCACTATGCCGGCCGGGTGTTCGATGCGGAAGAGATCGTCAATCTGGTGGATGCGAGCCTGGACTTTTACCTGACAGCCAACCGCTATGCCGAGCGCTTCGAAGCGGAATTCGCCGGCTATCTCGGATTATCCAATGCCCTGCTCGTCAATTCCGGTTCTTCCGCCAATCTGGTGGCTTTGACGACCCTGACCTCGCCGAAGCTCAAGAATCGCCGTCTGAAGCCCGGCGATGAAGTCATTACCACCGCCTGCGGTTTCCCCACGACGCTCAATCCCATTTTGCAAAATCAACTGGTTCCCGTTTTTGTCGATGTGAACCTCGGCGACTATACCGCCATCCCCGAAAGACTTGCCGCAGCCATCGGACCGAAGACGAAGGCCGTCATGATGGCCCACACGATGGGGGTGCCCTTCCATCTCGATGCCGTCATGGATCTCGTGAAAAAGCACAGCCTCTGGCTCATCGAGGACAACTGCGACGCCCTCGGATCAACCTATACCCTGCAATCCGGAAAAATGAGGGACTGCACCCTTTTTTGCGAAGCAAAATGGGGAGCTGTCCCGGTTTTTTCCCAAAGTGGTCATACAGGACATCGAAAGCTACGAACAAACCCTGGAAACGATGGCCGTCGCAATATGCAAACACTATGAGAGCTTTGAATTACTCCTGAAATTCGGCAAATCGTCATTCCTGCGAAAGCAGGAATC
>JAHJXP010000239.1 GCA_018827585.1 Pseudomonadota bacterium
CGGGTTTCGCGCGCCTTGCCTGCGGCCTTTTTACGAAGCCGCCCCCAGTTCAAGGCTTTTAATGACTTTTTACGAGAGCGTCATTTTTCGCGGCCGCATCCGCGCTCTCCCGATCGCCGCTCAATAGCCAGGCATCTCCTGAAATCTCTTACATCCGATATCCTTTTCCTTTTCCGGCCGGTCCCTCCGGCCCCATGATGTTTCGCCTCTGGACATTGATCTTGGCCGGATCGTTCAGGTCGATCAACAGGAAGGCAGATTTCAAGTTTTTTTTGTCCAGGTCCTCCATGACGGGAGTCAGGCGCTTCAATTTGGTTTCATAGCCGTCGAAACCGAGCTGGAGGCACAGCCCCGCGTCGGTGAACAGAGAAAGTCCAAAGGTCTCGTTTCCATGGATTTCCGAGACGACACCGATGGGAGGGACATCCTTCACCGCCGCGAGGGTGTTCAAAAGCGCCAGCACGCTCTTCAGAAGCGCCTCGTCGACCCTGCCCGCCCGGACAAGGCCCGTCAAAACCGGCAGGTCGTTTACCTCTCCGGCTTCCTGTTTCTTGAAGGGCGTTCCATCGTTATCCAGCAGATAGAGGGCGTTTCCCTTTTCGAGGAGGGCGACCGGCTTTCTTTCCTGGATCACGATGACCAGCCTGCCCGGAAATTCCCGGCCGATGGAGATGTGCCGGATCCAGGGATTGACGCGGATCCGGCGGGCCATCGCATCGAGGTTCAGGCTCAGGATGTTCGGCGCCGACCGGACGGCGGCCAGCGCAATGATATCCTTTTCGGTCAGTTCCTTGCAGCCCCGAACGACGGTTTCCCGGACGCTGAAAAAGGGGGAGCGGATCATTAAGTCAAATGCAGCGAGGAACACAAAGGCCACGCCGGCGACGGCGCCCGTCAGGAGGATCGCCCGCCCGGTTTCCCGCAGGACATCTCCCGCCCGGCGCTTCAGCCGGTTTTTTTTCGCTTCCCATTGCTGCCGGTACGATGCTTTCATTGCCGGGTCCGTTATTCTCCGATGATCTTTACCTCGGTCTCCAGGGCGTACCCCGTCGCTGCGAAAACCCTCTGCCGGATCAGGGCGATCAGGTTAAGGATTTCCTCCGCCGTGGCATGGCCTCGGTTGACTATAAAATTGCCATGTTTTTCCGATACCTGGGCGTCGCCGATCCGCATTCCTTTGAGTCCCGTCTCTTCGATGAGCCTTCCGGCCGGGACGCCCTGGGGATTTTTGAAGACGGAGCCGGCGTTCCGGAATTCCAACGGGTGTTTTTCTCTTCTTTTTTCGATTATTTCCCGTGTCCGTCCGGCGATCTCTTCCGCGTTTCCCCGCCGCAGCCTGAACACTGCGCCGATGATAATCGTTTCCGGGGGCAAGTCAAGGTTTCTGTACGAAAAACAGAGAGTGTCACTGGTTGCGATGCGGAACCCGCCCGACGGCTCGAGGAGACGCACCATGGCGATGACATCCTTGATCTCGCTTCCGTAGGCCCCGGCGTTCATCCGGATGGCGCCGCCGACGCTGCCGGGGATCCCCGCGCAAAATTCCATCCCCGTGAGCGATTCGCGAACGGACAGGTTCACCAGTTCGCTTAGAGGGACCCCCGCCTCCGCCTTCAGGAGGATGCCCCCGTCTCCATTTTCCCCGAGGCTCAGGCCGCGCAGGCGCGAAAGGGCGATGAGAACGCCCCGGTAGCCGCCGTCGCGGACGATCAGGTTGGTCCAGTTGCCGACGGGGAGAAAGGGGATGCGGTTCGACCGGAGGAAGGCGACCAGGCGGGCGATCTCCGCCTCGCTTTCCGGAAAAACAAGGGCGTCGATCCTGCCCCCGACGCCGAGCGAGGTATGGCGATCCGCCGGTTCGTCGAAAAGGGCCTCGCCGTTGACAATGTTCCGGAGGCTGTCCCGGAAGTCTTCAGCCTCGTCCATGCGCTATGTCCTCACTGATCCGTTTCATGAATGCCTCGCCCACCTTCCAGACGTTGCCCGCCCCCTGGGTCAGGATGACATCCGGCGCCCGCGCCACGCTGGTCAGATGGTCCACGATGGCGTCAACTCCGGAAATGTGGACGGCATCCGGATGACCAGCGCGCCGTATTGCTTCGCAGAGAGCCTCTGCGGTCACCCCGGGGATCGGCTCCTCGCTGGCGGCGTAAATGTCGGTGACGATGAGGAGGTCCGCTTCGGCGAAGGAAGTCAGGAATTCCTCGAAGAGGGCCTGCGTCCGGGTATAGCGATGAGGCTGGAAGACGCAGATGATCCGTCCCGGCCATACCTGCTTTGCCGCGGCGAGCGTGGCCCGGATCTCCGTCGGGTGATGGCCGTAGTCGTCGACCACGACGATCCCCCCGGCCTCTCCCCGGACCTCCAGGCGTCGCTGAACGCCGGTGAAATGCTGCAACCCCTCCCGGATGACGGGAAAGGTCAGGCCCATCTCCCGCGCCACCGCAATTGCCGCCAGGGAGTTATAGACATTGAACAGTCCGGGCACGTTGAGCTTGACGGTGCCCAGGAGCGTCTCCCGGCAGTACAGGGAGAAACGGGAGGTCGCCCCGGAGAAGGAGATCCCTTCCGCCCGGTAATCGGCCGGCGCCGAAAGCCCGTAGGTGATTGCCTTTCTCTTGATCCGGGGGAGGATCTCCCGCACGTGCTCATCGTCCAGGCAGAGGATGGTCGAGCCGTAAAAGGGAACGATGTTGGCGAACCGCAGGAACGCCTCCTTGATCTCCTCCACGTCCCGGTAATAATCAAGGTGTTCCCGGTCGATATTCGTGATGACGGCAAGGCAGGGGCTGAGCTTCAGAAAGGAGCCGTCGCTCTCGTCCGCCTCAGCCACGATCACCTCCCCGTCTCCGAGGCGGGCGTTGCCGCCGATGCTGGCCAGCTTCCCTCCGATCACCAGCGTCGGGTCCAGGCCGCCGTGGGCGAGAAGCGTTGACACTATCGAGGTCGTTGTGGTTTTCCCGTGGCTGCCTGAGACGGCGATGGAGAACTTCATCTTGAGCAATTCGGCCAGCATCTCGGCGCGCGGGATGACCGGGACGCCCTTTTTGTGGGCCTCCAGCACCTCCGGATTGTCCGGCCGGACGGCGGTGGAGGTGACGACCACGTCGGCGTTGCCGATGTGGGAGGCGTCGTGACCCATGTGGATCGCCGCGCCGAGTTCGTCCAGGCGCTGGGTGATGTCGGAAGGGGAGAGGTCCGAACCGCTGATCTCGTAGCCCAAATTGATGAGGACCTCGGCTATCCCGCTCATGCCGATGCCGCCGATGCCGACGAAATGGACGCGGCGGACCTTCCGGTGCATGCTGCTTTTCTGAAGGTTGTTTTTCATCTCTTTTCCTTTACAAAGCGCCGTGTATCAGCACTCAGCACTCGGCACTCAGCACTCAGCACTCAGCACTTATTTCCCTCTCTCGTACCATCTCCAGACAGGCGTCGACGATGTCCGCCGCGGCGCGCCTGTTTCCCAGCGCGGCGGCGGCGGCTTCCATTTTCCGGACGGCTCCGGGATCACGGCAGATCCTCTCTATCGCCTCCGCCAGCCGCGGACCGTTCAAGCTGCCCTCCGGCATCATCTCCGCCGCCCCGGCGGCGGCGAGAACCTCGGCGTTTCTCGTCTGGTGGTCGCCCGCGGCGAAGGGGAAGGGGATCAGGATGGCCGCCTTCCCGGCGGCGGTGATCTCCGCAATGGAGGTGGCGCCCGCCCGGCAAACGAGCAGATCGGCTTCCCGGTAGGCCGCGGCCATATCTGTAATGAAGGGGGAGACTTTCGCCTCGAAACCCCGTTTGCGGTAAGCCCCGGCTACGGCCTCCCGGTCCTCTTCCCCCGTCTGATGGATGAAGCGGAGCCGGTCCTTCAGGGGAAGCAGGTCGTCGAGGGCCTCGCCGACGATCCGGTTGATCGCGTGCGCCCCCTGGCTCCCGCCGAAGACGAGGACGGTGAAGCGCCGCCCGTTCCTCTCCCCGGCCGCCTTTTCTTCGAGAAAGGCGGACCGGATCGGGTTCCCGGCGACCCGGGTCCGTCCGGCGCGAAACCACTTCTGAGAAGCGGAAAAGCTCAGAAAGACCCGGTGCGCGAAACGGCCGAGGATCCGGTTGGTCAGCCCCGGAAAGGCGTTCTGCTCGGCGATCGCCGTTTTTTTGCCCATGAGACGGGCCATGAGGACCGCCGGCCCCGAGGCGTAACCGCCCACGCCGATCACGACATCCGGCGCGAATTCGCGGATGATCTCAAAAGAGGCGACCATGCTGCCGGGGACCTTCAGGAGGGACGCGACGACGCCCCCCGCGCCCCGCCCTTTGAGGCCCTCCACCTTCAGTATCCGGAGAGGAAACCCCAGCGGGCCGAGGATTTTCTTTTCCAGGCCCCTTTCCGTCCCGATGAAAAGAACGCGGTTGCGCGGGTCCCGGCGGAGGAATTCCTCGGCGATGGCGATCCCCGGAAAGAGGTGGCCGCCCGTGCCGCCGCCGGCGACGATCATCCGCGCCCCGCGGCGATCGGGAGGGATGCCGGTTTCCCTCCCCGCCCTTATTTCCGCCTGCGGGTCTGCGGAACGTCGGTTGTCGGAGTTTCGTTCCATCTGTCCTTCACCCTTAACGACTTCGTAAAAAAGCCGGATACTTCGTTGCGCTTCATCCCTCGTCGTTGCGGCGTACGCCAAAGTACGCCTCACTCCTCGGGCTTCGCGCGCCTTGCCTGCGGCCTTTTTACGAAGCCGTCCCCAGTTCAAGGCTTATTATGACTTTTTACGAGAGCTTCATCCTTCATAGGACGAAATATTAAGTAAAATTCCGACCGCGATCAGGGACATGATCAGCGACGTCCCCCCGTAGCTCAGAAAGGGGAGGGCGAGTCCCTTCAGGGGGATGAGACCCATCACACCGGCGATGTTGATGAAGGCCTCCAGGGCGAGCATCATCGTCAGCCCCGCGGCCAGCAGGTTGCCGAAAAGATCGGGCGCTTTCAGGGAGATCTGAAAGCCGCGCAGGATCAGGATGAAATAGAGAAGCAGGATCAGGCCGACGCCGATGAGCCCCGCCTCCTCGGCGATCACGGCGAGGATGAAATCGGTATGGGGTTCCGGGAGATAGAAGAGCTTCTGCATCCCGTCCCCGATCCCGACGCCGAAAGGGCCGCCGGAACCGAAAGAGATCAGGGACTGGATAATCTGAAAACCGGAATGGCGGGGGTCTTTCCAGGGGTCGAGAAAGGCCGTCAGACGGGCCAGCCGGTAGCTTTTATGGAGCAGGAGCCAGAAGGCCACGGGGATGAACATCGCGGCAATGCCGGCCAGATGCAGGATCCTGACGCCGGCCATGTAGAGCATCATCAGAGTGATGAGGGCGAGGATGACGGTTGTGCCGAAATCGGGCTGCAGCAGGATTAAGCCGACCATGACCCCCGTGACGCCGAGCGGGATGAGCAGTCCATGGCGGATCTCCCGGATGTGGTTGACCTTCTCGGTCAGGAAATGGGCCAGAAAGAGGATCAGCGCGACCTTGACCAGTTCCGACACCTGGAAGGAGACGACCCCGAGGTTGAGCCAGCGCACGGCGCCGCCGGCGCGGATCCCCAGAGAAGGAATCCAGAGCGCGCCCAGGAGGATCACCGCGGCCGCGATGCCGGGCCAGGCCAGCTTCCGGAGCTTGTAATAGGGAAACCGGGTTGCCATAAACATGACCAGCAGGCCGAGGGAGAGAAAGACGAGCTGCTTTTTGAGAAAGAACTGCCCGTCTCGGAAACGTTCCGTGGCGAGGATGGAGCTGGAGCTGTAGATCATCACCGTCCCGATGGCCGCCAGCAGCAGCGTGACCAGCAGGAGGATCATATCCGGTTTTTTTCCCCTCGACAAACGATTCATGACGCTCTCGTAAAAAGTATCACAATCTTGAATTCAGGGCGGCTTCATAAAAAGCTCCGCAGGCAAGGCGCGCGAACCCTGAGGAGTGAGGCGTACTTTGGCGTACGCTGCAACGACGAAGGGTGAAGCGCAACGCAGCATCCGGACTTTTTACGAAGTCGTCATTCATGGCTTCCCGACCATCTCCTTAAACACCCTTCCCCGTTCCTTGTAGTCTGTAAACTCGTCGAAACTGGCACAGCCGGGGGAGAGCAGGACGACGTCTCCGGGCAGCGAGAGGCCCCGCGCCGTTGCGACCGCCTCCTTCATGGTAGCTGCAAGGGTGGTCCTGACCACACCGCCGACCAGACGATTGATCTTTTCCCTGGCCTCGCCGAAGAGGACCATCTCCCGGACCCGCTCCCGGATCAAAGGCGCGAGGGTGGCAAAATCCCCTTCCTTGTCCCGTCCGCCGAGGAGAAGGACGACAGGGCGGGAGAAACTCTCCAGTGCCCGCACGACCGCCCCGACATTGGTCCCCTTGGAATCGTCATAGTAAAGGACGCCGTTTTTCTCGCCGGCGTATTCGATCCGGTGGGCGATGCCCCTGAAATTTTCCACCGCGCCGATGAGGGAAGCCGGCGGGCAGCCGCATGCCCGGGCCGCCATGAGGGCTGCCATCACGTTCTCTATGTTGTGCCGGCCCGGGATGCGGATCATGGCGAGGGGGTATTCTTCTCTCGCCCCGGACGGCGCCAGGCGGATCAGTTTTTCACCTTCGACGAACATCCCACCGGCGACGGGGACGGCGGAACTGAAGATCTCCGTCCGGCCGGTCAGGCGCCCCCTCAGGGACGCCGTGGGGGCTTCGTCGGCGTTGAGAATTGCGAGGTCGTCCGCCCTCTGCCGCGCGAAGATACTCTCCTTGATCTGCCGGTAGGCGGCGAAGCTGCCGTGATAATCGACGTGATCGAAGGTGACGTTCAGGAGGGCCGCGATCCGGGGGTGGAAATCACGCACCCACTGGAGCTGGAAACTGCTGACCTCGACCACCGCCCAGTCCGCGTCCTGCGGGCCGTCCACGTAATCGATCAGAGGGGTGCCGATATTTCCTCCGACGAAGGCCTTTATCCCTGCCGCGCGGAGCATCTCCCCGATGAGCGTCGTGACCGTCGTCTTCCCGTTGGTGCCGGTGACGGCGACCAGGGGGGTCTTCAGGAAGCGCCAGGCGAGCTCAATCTCGCTCAGGACCGGGATCTCCCGCCGGAGGGCCTCTGCGAGGATGGGATTTGCCGGATAGACACCCGGCGAGGGGATCACCAGATCGGCGCCCGCGAGCACTTCCGGTCCGTAAGGGGCGAAGGTCATCTCCGCGGGCAGCGCCTCTAACTCGACTTTGGCCTCTCCCCAGGCCGCTGCCGGCTTTTCGTCGGTTATTGTGATCCGGGCGCCGCGGCCGGCAAGAAAACGGGCTGTCGCGCGCCCCGTTTTTCCGATGCCGATGATTACCACTTTCTGTCCCTTGAGATTCATAGCCTGCCCTTCACCTCAACTTCAGCGTGCTGATGGCCACCAGCGCCAGCAGGACGGAGATGATCCAGAAGCGGACGATCACCTTGGGCTCGGCCCATCCCTTGAGTTCGAAATGGTGGTGAAGCGGGGCCATCCGGAAGATCCTCTTCCCGTTGGATATCTTGAACCAGCCGACCTGGAAGATGACCGAGAAGGTCTCCAGGACGAAGATCCCCCCGACGATGGCGAGCAGGATCTCCTGCTTCGTCAGGATGGCCAGGGCGCCCAGTGAGCCGCCAAGGGAGAGGGAGCCCACGTCCCCCATGAAGATCTGGGCGGGATAGGCGTTGTACCAGAGGAAGCCGATGCCGGCGCCGACGACCGCCCCGCAGAAGACGGCCAGTTCGCCCGTCCCCGCGACATACGGGATCTGAAGGTAGGCGGCGATCTTGATGTTGCCGGCAAAGTAGGCGAACAGGAGATAGGTCATAAAGCAGGTGATCGCCGGACCGATGGCCAGCCCGTCCATGCCGTCGGTGAGGTTGACCGCGTTTGCGGCGCCGACGATGATGAACGTGGACAGGAGCACGTACCCCCAGCCTATGTTCGGGAGGGCGGTCTTGAAGAAGGGAATGGTCACCTGGGCGCTGAACCCCGGTTTGATATAGAGGATGACGCTTACGAACAGGGCGATCGCGATTTCTGCGGCCAGCCTGACTTTTCCGGGTACGCCCCGGCTGTTCTGCCGGGTGAGCTTCCGGTAGTCATCGAGAAAGCCGATGAGGCCGAACCCGACCATGACCATGATGACGATCCAGATATAGCCGACCAGCAGGTTCGCCCAGAGCAGCGTGGAGATCGTGACGGCGAAGATGATCAGGATGCCGCCCATCGTGGGCGTCCCTTTCTTGGCGAGATGGGAGTCGGGCCCGTCCGTCCGGATGGTCTGGCCGATCTGGAGATCCTGGAGTTTGCGGATTAGCCAGGGGCCGGCGACGAAGCAGATCACGAGCGCGGTGATCGCGGCATAGATCGACCGAAAGGTGATGTAACGAAAGACATTGAAGAATGAATATATTTCATGTAGCGGATATAAAAGATGAAAAAGCATTTTGGTTCCTTCTTTCTACGACCGGCGCTTTTTTCCGGCGCACCCTACACCGTTTCAGTCTTCCGGTCAAATGCCTTGGTGATCTCCTCGGCGATCCGTTCCATTTTCATCTTCCGGGACCCCTTGATGAGGATCCAGTCGTCCTTCTTGAGCTGAGACCGGAGGCGGGCGATAACCTGTTCAGGCTCGTCGAAAAAGACGATCTTCTCCGCCGGGAGACCATCCCTGATCGCCGCGGCGGCCATCGCCCGGATCAGCGTTCCTTTGAGAAAGACCGCTTCCGCCCCTGTTTCGGCCAGGAGCGTTCCGATTCCCTCGTGCCATTCTTCCGCCCGCTCGCCCAGTTCCAGCATGTCGCCGAGAATCGCGAAGGAGCGGCCGGCGCCCTGCAATTCCCGCAAGGTCTTGAGGGCCTCCCGCACCGAAGCGGGATTTGCGTTGTAGGCGTCGATGATCAAAAAGGCGCCGTTTCCCAGCGACCGGATCTCCGTTCTGCCGGGGACGGGGCAAAAGGCGGCGAGCCCCTCGGCGATCGCGCGCTGGTCGAGTCCCAACGCCCGCGCGGCAGCGGCGGCGGCCAGGGCGTTGATGACGTTGTGCCCTCCGGGGGAAGAGATCCGGACGGGACGCCCGACCCCGTCGATGACGAGCTGGAAACGGACCCCCGCGGGCCCCGCCTTTTCTATTTCCCTGGCGGTGACGTCGGCGCCGGGCCTGAGCCCGAAGCTGACCCTGTTTCCCCGCCACCGTTTTGCGAGGACGCCGATGGCCGGATCGTCTTGGTTGATGACCGCCGTTCCCCTGCCGGCCATGACCTGGAACAGTTCGCCCTTTTCCTCCTGGACCGCCTCCAGGGAACCGAGCCCTTCGAGGTGCGCGGGACCGATGTTCGTGATCAGGCCGACATCCGGAGCGGCGATGACTGCGAGTCTCGCGATTTCTCCGGGGCTGTTCGTTCCCATTTCGACGATGGCGAGCTGCTGCTCGGGTCGCATCCTGAGCAGGGTCAAGGGCAGGCCGATCAGGTTGTTAAAATTTCCCTCCGCTGTGAGGATGTTTAGCGAGCGGGAGGCGATGGACGCCAGCATCTCCTTTGTTGTCGTCTTTCCGGAACTTCCAGTGATGGCCGCAACCGGGATGGAGAATCTCTCCCGCCAGTCATGGGCGATGTCCCCAAGCGCCCGCAGGGTGTCCAGGACGCCGATCACCGGCAGATCATGGGTCAGGGCGGCCAACTTTTCGGCGGCGCCCCTCCGGATCAGGAGGCCGGAGGCCCCGCGCCCGGCGGCGGCCGCAAGGTAGTCGTGGCCGTCGAACGTTTCGCCCGCAAGGGCGATGAAGAGGTTTCCCTCCCGCAGGGTCCTGGTGTCCGTGGAGATGCCGCGGCAGGACCAGTCGGCTGGCCCGCGGAGCGGGTTTCCGCCCGTGGCCTTCAGGATCTCCCCGGCGGAAAGAACCGGCGCGTCTTTCGTCATGACCTGTCCCCCCGATACCCATAACGCTGGGTACTCGGTGCTTGGTTATTACTCCGGCAATTAAACATGATCATAAAATCTGTGTGATGCCCTTATTTCCTGTAAACAGCGATCATGCATTGCTATATTTAGTTGCCGCTGTAATATTATGATGAGTTTTCGGACTCAGCATTCGGCACTTCTGTATGCCCCGCCTGCCATTTTGCCAGCTCCTCCCGCGCGATCAGGCGGTCGTCGAAAGGGAATTTCCTCTCGCCGATGATCTGGTAGTCCTCGTGGCCTTTCCCGGCGATGAGGACAATGTCCCTGCTCCCGGCGAGCCCGATGGCCGCGGCGATGGCTTCTTCCCGTTTCGGGATGACGAGATAGCCCCGCTGCCCCGGTTGTCGGTCGCTATCGCCCGGTCCCGCGAATTTCGGCGCCCGGATGCCGGCTTCGACCTCCCGGATGATCTTCAGGGGGTCTTCCGTCCGCGGGTTGTCCGAGGTTACGATGGTCAGGTCGCTGTAGGAGGTCGCCGCCTCGCCCATGAGCGGCCTCTTCCCGCGATCCCGGTCCCCGCCGCACCCGAAGACAGTGATGATCCGCCCGGCGCGGAAGGCGGCGAGATTCTGGAGGACCCTCCTGAGGGCGTCGTCGGTGTGGGCGTAATCTACAAAAACGGCGGGTTGCCCCGCCGCGCTGACCTTTTCCAAGCGTCCGGGGACGTTGGCGAGGGCCGCGATCCCTTCTCGGATGAACCGTCCGGGGATCTTGAGGGCCCACGCGGCGGCGGCGGCGGCCAGGATGTTATAGAGGTTGAAACGGCCCAGGAGCGGGGAGGCAATTGAGATCATCTCCCTGCCAAACCTGAGCTGCGCCTCGATGCCGTCGAGAGAGAGATGAAAGGGGCTCGCTCCGACGTCGCAGGGCTGTTCCAGGCCGAAGGTGAGGCGCTCGCCCGCGACTTCCCGGATGATCCTCCGCCCCCAGGGGTCGTCGGCGTTGACGATCTGCCGGGGGCGGTCTTTGCCCCCGGCGGGAAGGACTTCGGAAAAGAAGCGCTTCTTCGCCTGGAAGTAGTTTTCCATCGTCCCGTGGTAATCAAGGTGGTCCTGGGTGAGATTGGTGAATATCCCCAGGTCGAAGGCGCAGTCGTCGACCCTCCGGAGGGCGACGGCGTGGGAGGAGACCTCGGTGACGCAATGGGTGACGCCGTGATCGGCCATCTCCCGGAGGATCCTCTGCATTTCGAAGGATTCGGGGGTGGTGTTCGGCGCGGGAAGGGTTTTCCCTCCATAACGGTAGTTCACCGTGCCCAGGACCCCGACCGCACAGGCCGCCGCCCGGAGGATCTCCTCCAGGAGATAGGTGACTGTTGTCTTGCCGTTGGTTCCCGTCACGGCGATGAGGTGGATTCCGGAGGAGGGGTCGCCGAAGAAGTTTTTTCCCAGAACGCCCAGGACGCGACGGCTGTCGGAGACGCGGATGGTCGCAACGCCGCTTGGGGGAGGGATCTCCCGTTCGTGGATGATGAAGCCGGCGCCGCGGTTTACGGCTTCTGCGATGAACCGATGGCCATCCGCCCTGAGGCCGGGAATTGCCACAAAGAGACTGCCCTTGCGGCACTGCCGGGAATCATAGCAGACCGAAGTGACCTCGCCGTCCAGATCCCCTGTGGCGTTCAGTGTCTCGATCCCCCTCATCAGGAGCGACAGTTGCATCGAACGAACCCTCTCATGAACCCATGCCGAAGGTGACGGTGCAGAGGCGGTTCTCCGGCGCGGGCTGGCCGGCGGCCGGTTGCTGGGCAATCGCCCAGCCGCTTCCGATTACCCGGACCTCTATGCCTTTTTCTCTTGCTTTCCTCAATACATCACGGATTGTCATCCCCCTGAAGTCAGGCAAGGCCGACTCGTCCGTTTCCATGGCCACCTTTTCCGTCAGCGGCGCCGGGGCGGAAACGAGCCTCAATTTCATGTCGTCGCCGACGGCCTTTTCTTCTTCGGGGGAAGGATTGACCCGGATGTTCGTTTTGAAGCGGGTCAGGATCTGCTCCCCGATGTTCCTGAAGACGGGGGCTGCGGCCACGCCGCCCCATTTGTCCCGCTGAGGTTCGTCCAGAATCACCAGCATCGCAATCTGCGGCTCTTCCGCCGGGAAGAATCCCATGAAGGAGGTTTTTACCCTCTCGGAAGAATATGCCCGCCGGGCGAAGTCGAATTTCTGCGAGGTCCCCGTCTTGCCGGCGACGGCGACATTGACGATGCGGGCCTGTTTGCCGGTGCCGTCTTCCGTGCCGACCACGTCGGTCAGCATGGCGGTGAGTCTCCCGGCCGTCTTGGGGGAGATGACCCGGCGAACCACGGTGGGATGATAGGTCTGGACAAGATTTCCCTTCCGGTCCATGAGCGCTCGGACAACGAAGGGCTTCATCATCACCCCCTGGTTGGCGACGGCGGACAGGGCCGTGATCAGCTGGATGGCGGTGACGGAAATCCCCTGCCCGAAGGCGATGGTGGCCGCGTCCACCCGCCTCCATTTTTCCACCGGCCGAAGAAGACCGCTCACCTCGCCGGGGAGATCGATCCCCGTTTTCTCGCCGAAGCCGAATTTCCGGATGTACTGATAGAACTTCTCCTTGCCGATCTTTTCCCCGATTTTGACCGAGCCGATATTGCTCGAGTACTTGAGGATGTCGCGCACGCTAAGGACGCCGTGCCGTTTGCGGTTCGCCTCATGGATGACCCGGTCGGCGACGGCGTACCGGCCGTCTTCGCAGTAAAACGTGTCCGTTTCCTTGACGACCCCTTCCTCGAGGGCGGCGGCCACCAGAAACGGCTTGAAGGTGGAACCCGGATCGAAGACGTCGGTGATGGCCTTGTTTTTTCCGGTGGCGGGGTTGACCTCCGAAAAGCGATTGGGATCGAATCCCATCTGGTTGGCGAGGGCCAGGATCTCCCCCGTGCGGGGATCCATGACGATGGCAAATCCCCCCTTCGCTCCCTTGGCCTTCACGGCCTCCTTCATGCGGGATTCAACGAGGTGCTGGATGCGGCTGTCGATGGTCAGGACGAGATTGTAGTTTTCCTTTCTTGCTTTTTGGGGAATCTCCACCCGGGGATAGAGCTTTTTCCCCTTGGCATCGCGCGTCCAGATCAACTTCTCCGATTCCCCCTTCAGGTAACCGTCATAGCAGAGTTCGAGGCCCTCCAGTCCCGTGGCGTCCAGGCCGACGAAGCCGATCAGATGGCCGGCCAGCTCACCGGACGGATAGAAGCGTTTCGGTTCTTTCACGAGGAAGATCCCATCGATGCCCAGCTCCTGCACGAGACGGGCCTGTTCGGGGGCGATCTTCCGGGCGAGCCAGGAGAAATTTTTCGTCCCCGACAGTTTTTTCCGGATGGCCGCAGTGTCGGCGTGGAGGATGGAGGCGAGGGCCTCAGCGGCTTCGCGGGGATTGTCGATCTTGGAAGGGTCGGCGCAGACGGAATCGACCATGATGGTGGCGGCCATCTTTTCGCCGTTCCGGTCGAAGATGATCCCTCTTTCAGGCTGCAGCTGCAGCGTCTGGGTATGCTGTTTCGCGGCGAGCGCCTTCAGCTCGGAGCTGCAGAGCACCTGAAGCTGAAAGGCCCGCGAGGCCAGCGCGACGAACAGCACTATGAAGAAGGCCAGGAGGGTGGCGATCCTGAATTTCATCCATTTTCTGGACACCCCGTTCATTTCAGCAGGATCACCTGTTGCCTTTCCGGATAGGTCATCTGCAGCTTTTCCCGGGCGATGGTTTCTATCCGCTGGGGGGATTTCATCGTGGCCATCTCTAATTTCAGCTTCGCCTGCTCCTCCACCAGTTGCTCCCGGCTGCTCAGCTCCCGGGCGATCTGGTAGTCCAGCTCCGTCATGTGGATATGGCTCCACACGTACAGGAGGGCAACCGCCATGAGGACTGAGGCGATGAAGATCCAGGTGGAATACCCGATACTGCCGGACGCATTGTCCTGCTGTCTAACCGTCTGCCTGAGCACCTCTACGGCCTGCATGGGTCAAATCCTTTCCGCAGTTCTTAGTTTTGCGCTTCTGGCCCGCGGATTGTCGCGGATCTCCGCCTCGCCGGGGACCACCGGTTTCTTTGTAATGACTTTGAGCTTCGGTTTTCCGCCGCACGCGCAAACGGGAAAATCAGGCGGACAGAGACAGCCTTTTTCCGCGGCGCGGAAGGCGTTCTTGACGATCCTGTCTTCCAGCGAGTGAAAGGCGATGACCGAGAAATGTCCCCCCTCCTTGAGCCGCTCCGCCCCGGCGGCCACAGCCGTTCGCAGGCTGGCGAGCTCGTCGTTGACGGCGATCCGGAGGGCCTGGAAGGTCCTCGTGGCGGGATGGATCCTGGCGGGGCCTCTCTGTCCGGGCACGGCCCTGACCACCACGCCCGCGAGTTGAGCCGTGGTCAGGAGGGGAGAAACACTCCTGCTCTGGACAATGGCCCTGGCAATCCTGCCCGCCATTCTTTCCTCCCCGTAGTCCCTGATGATCCTCTTCAGCTCGTTGCCGGACAGGGTGTTGATGAGATCGCAAGCGCCGATCCCCCGGCTGCGGTCCATCCGCATGTCCAGGGGGGCGTCCAGGGCAAAACTGAATCCCCGTTCCGCGGTATCGAGCTGGTGGGAAGAAACCCCCAGATCGAGGAGGATCCCATCCACCTTCCCGATGTTCATCCCGGCCAGAATAGTTTCCATGTCGGCAAAATTCCCCTTCACCAGGATTTTTCTGGCGCCGAAACGTTCCAGGCGCATTCCCGCTTCCCTAAGGGCATCCCCGTCGGCATCGATGCCGATCAGAAGGCCGTCGGGGGCCGTATTCTCAAGGATCGCCGCCGCGTGGCCTCCGCCTCCCAAGGTGCCGTCAACGTATACGGCGCCTGCCCGGCAGCGAAGGGAGGCGACAACCTCTGCGACCATGACCGGCCTGTGGAAGACGTCCATTGCCCGGGCCCATTAAATGCCAAGATCTGCCATATAGTCGCTGAAGACATCTGGGTCTTTTCCGCTCTTTTTCAGCTCCGCTTCAAACCTGTCCTTGCTCCAGATCTCGATGACCTTGATCATGCCGGCCAGGACGATGTCTTTCTCCAGCTTGGCGAATTCCCTGAGATTGGGTGGGATGAGGATCCGTCCCTGACCGTCCAGCGTGCAGTCGACGGCGCCCGACATGAAGAACCTCTGAAAGGCGCGTACCTCCTTGCGCAGGAGAGACTGGTGGGAGACCTTTTCCTCGATCACGCGCCACTCGTCGTAGGGGAAGACCATCAGATAGCCGTCCCAGTTCGTGATGACGAGACGGTTGTCGTACTTCTCGGCGAAAACCTCGCGGAGGCGCGATGGGAAAATGACCCTCCCCTTGTCGTCGATGGTGTGGTAGTACTGACCTCTAAAGACGGACATTTGGGA
>JAHJXP010000240.1 GCA_018827585.1 Pseudomonadota bacterium
CTTGAACATCTGCCGGGGGATCTCCTCCTTCAGCCGTTCGCAGGCCTGCAGGCCTCTGGTCCGGGCGCGTTCCCGGTGGACGATCTGGGAGAGGGCGTCCACCTTTTCGCCGTTCACAAGGATGTCCAGGAGGGAGAGGCTGCCCTCGCGGTAGTCGATCAGGTCGTAGTCGAAGGAGCCGTACCCCTGGGTGACGGACTTGAAGCGGTCATAAAAGTCGAAGATCACCTCGGAAAGCGGCATCTCGTAGCTCAGTTCCGCCCGCCCGGGATTCGGATATTTCAGGGCAGAGTTCACCCCCCGCTTCTCCATGCAGAGCTTCATGACGGCGCCCAGGTAGCGTTCGGGGAGCATCATCGCCGCCCGGATGTAGGGCTCCTCCGACTTCATGATGGAGGCCGGGTCGGGGTAGTGGGCCGGATTGTCCACAAAGAGGAGCGTGCCGTCCTTCAGCGTGAAACGGTAGCGGACGGAGGGGACGGAAAGGATGATCGACAGGTCGTACTCCCGCTCCAGGCGCTCCTGGACGACGTCGAGGTGGAGCAGACCCAGGAAGCCGCAGCGGAACCCCTGGCCCAAAGCCGCCGAGGAGTCCTTTTCGTAGACGAACGAGGCGTCGTTGAGCTTGTATTTTTCCAGCGAGACGGCCAGGTCTTCGTAGTCGTCCGAGGCGATGGGATAGATCGAGGCGAAGACGACGGGCTTTACCTCCTTGAAGCCGGGCAGGGGCTTCCCGCAGGGGCGGCCCTCCAGCGTGATCGTGTCCCCCGTCCGGACGTCGGAGACGGTCTTCACCCCGGCGATGATGTAGCCAACGTCCCCCGCGGCAAGACTCTCCCGTTTCTCCCGCTGGAGACGGAAATGGCCGACCTCTTCGACCCGATGGGTGGCGTTGTTGTACATGAGGCGGATGATGTCGCCCGCCTTTACGGTCCCGTCGAAGATCCGGCAGTGAATCACCGTCCCCCGGAAGGAGTCGTACTTGGCGTCGAAGATAAGCGCGGCCAGCGGCGCCGCCGGATCGCCCTTCGGGGGCGGGATCCGCTCCACGACCGCCTCCAGGATCTCCTCGATCCCGGTCCCCTCTTTGGCCGAACACTTCAGATGGGTGTCCGGATCCAGCCCCAGCTCAGAGTCTATCTGCTCGATCACCCGCTCGATGTCGGCGGAGGGGAGATCGATCTTGTTGATCACCGGGATGATTGCGAGGTCGTGCTCCATCGCGAGGTAGAGGTTGGCGAGCGTCTGGGCCTGGACACCCTGGGCGGCATCGATCAGCAGCAGCACCCCCTCGCAGGAGGCGAGCGACCGCGACACCTCGTAGGTGAAATCGACATGGCCGGGTGTGTCGATGAGGTTCAGGGTGTAGGTCCGGCCGTCCTTCGCCCGGTAGGGGAGGGAGATCGCCTGGCTCTTGATCGTGATCCCCCGCTCCCGTTCGATGTCCATGTTGTCGAGGATCTGGTTCTGAAAATTCCGGTCATCGACAACGCCGGTGTACTGGATCAGGCGGTCGGCAAGCGTCGACTTCCCGTGGTCGATATGGGCGATGATGCTGAAATTTCTAATGCTGTCCATTTTCTGCGCACTTTTTTTAGGGCGGACTCTACCATGATTGCAGAGGTTAGTAAACTACGAAAAGAAACGCCAAAAGCGCTGATTCCCGTGCCTGTCCCGAACATCGATCCGGGATTCACGATGATGACAAAGGTAGGGGTTATCCAAAGATATCGATGGGGGCTATGGCAGTTTTGCCAGGAGGGCCTGGGTGACCTCCTGGACGCCTGGGGAGCCGTCCACTTCGATGACCGGGACGCGCGCTCTGAAGTAATTCACGGCGGCCAGCGTGCCCTTTTGCTTGTCGTAGTAGATGCCGTGGCGCTTGTCGATCGCCGCTTCATCCTGATCGTCGGCCCGCGCGGTCAGCCTGTCGCAGCCGCATACCCGGCAGACCGGCTTGCCGTCCTTCTGGGCCGGCTTGATCGCGTCGATGTAGATGTTGTTCGGATGGTTGTTGTCCTCGGCGCAGAGTCGGCGGCCCATGATCCTCTTCTTGGCGGTCTCCCGGTCGAGGATGATCTCAATAACGAAGTCCAACTTCATCCCGGCCTCCTCGAGGGCCTCACCGAGGGCCTCCGCCTGGGAAAGGTTACGGGGGAAGCCGTCCAACAGCCAGCCGCTTTTGCAGTCCGTCTCGTGGAGGCGGTTGAGGATCATCGGGACGGTGAGCGCATCGGGGACCAACTCGCCCTTGTCGATAAAAGCCTTTGCTTTATTGCCGAGTTCCGTTTCTTTCTTAATGTTGTTCCTGAAGATAACGCCGGTCTCAATGTGGGGCACCCCGTACCTCTTCTGGACCACCACTCCCTGGGTACCCTTGCCGCTGCCGTTAGGTCCGAAAATCAGCATATTCATCATCTTGCGCTCCTTTCCCGGCGTCCATCACTCATGGCCGACGGCCATGACAGGTCAGTGTCCTCAGGAAGGGGGGCAGTTTGTGGCCGCGCAACTACCGCAACCTGCGCCGGCGCCGGAGGTGTTTCCGATCTTTCCGGAGAAGGCGGACATCATCCGCTGCGTCCTGCTGGATTTGCACTCCGGACAGGCGACGGCCGCTTTTTCGTCGTGGCTCCGAAAGAGAACCTCGAAAAGGTGTTCGCACTTCCGGCATCTGAATTCATAAATCGGCATGGGTTGTTTCCTTGGAGCCGGGGGAAGGCCGTTACCCATTTCGGGAGAAACGTCTTTTTCCCGGCCATGATTTCTCATGAACATTAGTGGATATCTCCGTAAAAGTCAAGGAAAATCAGTGTCACAAAGCGCTTCCTTCGGCAATATGATTCATGAGGCAACCAGCGGGTGCAAGGGTCGCTGAACGGGAGATGAGTGATGTTCGGGGTGTGCAAGGCCGGGTGAATTTCAACCACATTTCCCTTGACAGGGGGGACGGCCCGTGAGAGTGAAAAACGTCCTTCCGGCCGGACCTCTTCCGCACGGGGCAGGCCGATGGGTCTTTCATCCGAAGATGCGCCTCAGGTCACCCTTTGATAAGAAAGAAGGGGGGAATTCCCCCTCCTTGCAAAAGGGTGGTTAGGGGGAAGGTTTTTTTATCACCTTTGGGGCGGGGCGACGTCGTCGGAGTTTCATAAAAAGGGGTGTCTTATGGCAATCGCACAGAAGATCAGCGGTTTTATCTCCCAGGCCTCTTTCATCCGGAAGATGTTCGAGGAGGGGGTACGCCTTAAACAGAAATACGGGGCGGAGAATGTCTTCGATTTCAGCCTCGGCAACCCCAATGTCGAGCCGCCCGAGGCGGTAAAAACACGGCTGCGGGAGATTATTTCCGCCGAGATCCCCGGAATGCACATGTACATGCCGAACGCCGGCTATCCGGAGACGCGGGCCGCCGTCGCCGCGGAGGTAAGCGCCACACGGGGCGTGCCGCTCGCCGCCGACCAGATCGTGATGACCTGCGGCGCTGGGGGGGCGCTCAACGTGATCCTAAAGACGCTGCTCGATCCAGGCGAAGAGGTGATCATTCCGGCGCCCTTCTTCGTCGAGTACCGCTTCTATGTGGACAATGCGGGCGGCGCGGTCCGGATCGTCCCGACACGGGGGGATTTTTCCCTCGATCTCGAGGCGATCCGCAGGGCGATCACGGAAAGAACAAAAGCCGTCCTGATCAACTCTCCGAACAATCCCACCGGAAAGGTGTATGACGAAGCAAGCATCAAGGGCCTGGCGGCGCTCCTCGCCGAGCAGGGAATGGCGCTCAAGCGGGAGATCTATCTCATCTCCGACGAACCCTACAGCGAGATCGTCTATGACGTTCTGACGGCGCCGAGCGTGCTGGCCGCCTGTCCCAACTGCTTCATCGCCTCTTCCTATTCCAAGAGCCTCTCGCTGCCCGGCGAGAGGATCGGCTATATCGCCGTGAACCCGGGCATTGCCGGCCTCGAGGAGATCATGGGGGGGCTCACGCTCTGCAACCGGATCCTCGGTTTTGTGAATGCCCCCGCCCTGATGCAGCGGGCCGTCGCCGGCCTGCAGGGGGTACGGGTAGACGTGGAGACCTACCGGAGAAAACGGGACCTCCTCTGCGACGGCCTTGCCTCGGTGGGTTACCGGGTGTCCAGGCCGGAAGGGGCCTTCTACCTCTTTCCCCGGACGCCGATTCCCGATGACGTCGTTTTTGCTGCCGCCCTCCAGAGGCGGCGGATCCTCACCGTCCCCGGTAGCGGCTTCTACGGGCCGGGCCATATCCGGATCGCCTACTGCGTTGACGACGCGACTATCATGGGGGCCATCGAAGGCTTTGGGGAGACCCTGAAGGAATTCCGGTAAAGGAGGAAATTGATAACAAAATTTTCTCTTACCCTGAATCATTGAATACCGCAGATAATAAATCTTGACTTTGCCGGGAATGAGCGTATTTTATAACCAACATACTGATTGACTAAGAAAATTGAGTAATTGTCCTTCCCATATAGGGAAGTGAAAAATGACTTCCAAGCCCTGTCTCTTATGATGTGACAGGGCTTTTGTTTTTGAGGGCATAAACGCAAGGACATTGAATTGCAAGTAATCTTCATCAAGACTGAACTCTTGGATTATCAAAAGAGGGGGAGATGCAGAAGGGTTAAAGAAACGACCACCATTGAGAAAGGATTGATCGATGAAGGCAGAGACGGAAGTGAAGGTTAAATATGGAGTTTGGGGACTGATTTGCGGGGCCATTGTTGCAATGATCATCGGGTTTGCATGGGGTGGTTGGACAACTTCCGGCACTACCCAGAAGATGAGCAATGAGGCGGTCTTGGCGAGTCAGGCAGCGATCTGCGTCGCCCAATTTATGAAGGATCCGAATCATGAGGCGAAACTTAAAGAATATGAGGCAATAGATAGCTGGAAGAGATCTGAATTCATTGAAAAAGGGGGCTGGAATAAAATGCCCGGGCAAAAAGAAGCTAGTTCCGGTGTATCTCGCGCATGTGTCGACGGAA
>JAHJXP010000241.1 GCA_018827585.1 Pseudomonadota bacterium
CGGGACCCTCCGGGCGGCGATGCGGGTCATGGCTGGGGGCGGGGTCTTGAGCGTCGTGGGGATCGGCGACGAGGTAAAGCTGGACCTGACGCCGCTGTGGCTCAAGCTCCAGACGATCCGGGGGGTCTACAGCTACGGCTGGCATGCAATCGACGGGGAGCGGCGCCACGCCTACGATTTGGCGCTCGGCCTCGTCAGGGAAGGGAAGGTCCGTCTCGACGGGATGATTACGCATCGCTTCCGGCTTGAACAGTACCGGGAGATGATCGAGGTAAACCGGAACAAGGCGCTCCACCGGGCGGTAAAGACAGTCGTGTCGTTCATGTGAAGAAATAGGGTTCATCCGGTTCATGCGTACTTTTGAGTTGATAATCTGTTGAATTGAGCCGTGACAGACTTACATCTACAAAGCAACAAGCATGGTGGATGAAATATTTTGGGGATTTACGATTGAAATGATTGATCCACAGCGGCGAAGATAAGCAGATGTGCGAACCTGCTGGGCTGCGGAGCAGACCTTGCAGGTGAAGTGAGGACCGCTTCAGCGGATTGTTGGCGCCGCGCGAATCAGCGCCGAACCGGTCAAGGTGATCAAGGGCCGGGTCGAGCCGAATTTCGAGGCGGCCGCTACGCTGCCGCTCGCATCGGCCGCGCTGGCCGTCTCGCAAGCAGGAAGAACGCCGACCCCAGCCCCGCAAGAAGGGCGAGCGTGGTGAATCCCGCGCGGTAGTTGCCGGTCATGTCGGCGAGGATGCCTGCGATCATCGGGCCGCCGATCTGGCCGATGAGGGTGATCATGAAGGAAAGCCCCAGGATCATGCCGATCGCGCTGCGGCCGAAGTAGTCGGCGCGGATCGCCTGCATGAAGGGCCCGCGCAGGCCCCAAGCGGCGCCGTGCAGGATGGCGTAGGCGACGATCATCGCGGGGCCCGCGGCGTAGGTGAGGAAGAGCAGCCCGCTCATGTGGCCCAACATGCAGAGCGCGCAAAGGATGCGCTTGTCGAAGCGGTCGCCGATCCAGGCCCCCAGGCCCACGCCGCCGAGCTGGGCCACGGTCTGCAGCATGATGGCGAACGAGGCCGCCTCGATGGTGTAGCCGAGGCCTTCCTTCATGTGCGTGATGGCGTGCGTGTTGACGCCCGTGACGACGAACAGCGAGAAGCCGTGGCCGAGTGACAGCAGCCAGAACGCCGGGGTGCGAAGCGCCTCGCGCGCGGTGAAGTCGCGGGTGGGTTCCTTGCTCTCTTTTTCAGGATCCAAAACTGGACCCCGGGAACGAGACCCGATCCCGTCCATCACTTCGCCGATGTCCTCGGGCCGGCGCCGGATGACGAAGGAAAGCGGCAGGCAGACCGCGATGATGATCATACCGGAGGCGAAGGCGGTGGCGCGCCAGCCCCAGGTGGCGAGCGCCCAGGCGACCACGGGCATGGCGAGGCCGCCGAGCGCCATGCCGATCTGCATCGAGGAGAGCGCGCGGGCGCGGTGGCGCTCGAACCAGTGGATCAGCGCGACGTTGAGCGGAAAGAAGCCGCACAGGCTGCCGCCGAGCGCGGTGACGATGAACGCGCCGTAGAAGGCGAGAAGCGAATCGACGTAGCTGAGCAGGATAAAGCCCGCGCCGAAGATGACGACGCCGGCGCGGATCACCCACTGCGGCCCGAAGCGGTCGATGAACCAGCCGAGCAGCGGGCCGAGGATCGCGGCCTCGACCTGGTGCAGCGCCGCGGCGCCCGAGAGCTCGGTCTTGGACCAGCCGCGGTCGTCGCGCAGCACGGCGAAGTAGGCGCCGAAGGACTGCAGAAGCAGCGTGGACTGGACGAACTGCAAGGCGCAGCCGGCGCCAACCATGTACCAGCCGTAGAAGATGCGCTTCATTGCCCCGCCGAGACTATTTTTTTTATAAGACATTGCTTTTAAGGCGCGAACTATAGGGGGGCTGTTATTGCTTGTCAAGGAATAGTTTGGATCGAAAAGCAGAGACTGAGATGCAATCATTGCCATCTGAAAGCAGCAACTTTCCCTGACTCCTGCTGATTACTGACTTGAGGAAGGAAGGGGGCTGCTGACGTTACCTTGTGTTCATAAAGCTCTTTCCCCCTTAATCACTCAGCCAAGGGACGGCGTCTACTATAATTGACGCTGCACCCTCGATATTTAGATGGTTAGTATTGATGACTATGTCATAGTTTATGGGGTCCGCAATGTTTGCCTTGAAGTATCTCTTGACAAACTCACGGCTGCCGTCGTCAAAACGGGCGATCTCCTTCCTGGCACCCTCTTCATTGAGCTTCAGTCTCTCCATAACGCGCTTCACTCGAACCTCGACCGGCGCCACAATCAGTACATGAAAAGCACCGGGAATGTCTTTCAGGATAAATTGGCTGCCCCGTCCCCGAATGACTATCGACTGACTTCCGGCAAGTTCCTTAATAACGGATTCTAACCCTGACAGATAGTTTGTATCATCCAGAGGTATTTCCCATAAAGGTGAGTATATACCCGCATTGATGCTGTCACCCAGATAGGCGGTCCGTGCCATGGCTTCGGAGATGCGCCCCATGAGAGTGCTGGGCGGCATCTCCTTTTCTGTTATGCTCGTGCTTGGCCGACGGAGTCGTTCAGCTACTCCAGCGATGATTTCCCGGTCAACATAATCAATATTCAGCTTGTGTGCGATCAGTTCCCCTATTTCGGCTGACCAACTGCCATATTGGCCTCGAATTGTTATTACCGGCATCTCAAAGTCCTCCTTTCTTTATGAATTATCTATATACAGCTACACGCCTGTCCCGTTAACTGTTGAATAAATTTAGCTGGTTGCATAAACTTGGTTCCGGTTCTTGCTTGTAAGCATCTTTAACTATCTGAATAATGGGTTTTTTCTCAAAAATGTTGACC
>JAHJXP010000005.1 GCA_018827585.1 Pseudomonadota bacterium
AGGGCCGATACCAGATCAGCGGCCCCAGCGCCTTTAACTTTCATGGCTTCGACGACCAGGTCCCGAACCGGATTTACGTTTACAATGACCGGATTTTCGGAGAAAAGGAGATCGGCGGAACCGATTTCGTCTTTATCAAGACGGACATCAAGCGATTGGGTTCGACAAAGAGCTTGAAGACGCCCGATGGCATCGACGCCGTCATGGTCACCAAAACCAGGGCGCTGGTCGATGCCGTTTATGACTGGTCCCGGTACAACACCCTTCCCCGGGCCTACGGATGGATCGCAGAAACACTGAAAAAAGACCCATCCATCGTCGAAAACCTGATCGGCGACACGCTCCAATACGGCAACAAGGGGACCGTCAAGCGCATCGGATACCTGCTTGCCCAACTCGGCATCGTCGATGATCGACTCAGTAAAATGAAACGCCGGCTCGGTTCCGCAAAGTCGCTGATCCCGTGGATACCGGGCCAGGCGGCAAAAGGCACCGTCAATAAAGAGTGGGGGTTGATTGTCAATGGATCCATCCCGCAGTACTAAAATCTCAATCCACAGGGTTTTGTGTCTGGCACAGGATAGGGAAGATGCGTTTACCGATCAATATTGATGACGTCCTCCGGGGACAAACCATCGAATGGGAACGGCTGGAATTCAAGAAGGGTTGGAATCCCGAGGCCATCCTCCATACGCTTTGCGCCTTCGCCAATGATTTTCACAACCTGGGTGGCGGCTACATCTTCATCGGCATCGAGGAAAAGGACGGACGGCCTCTCCTGCCGCCCGCCGGCATTTCTGCCGACAAGGTTGATCAGATCCAGAAGGAAATCCTTGCTTTGGGATACCGGATCCAACCGGCCTACCATCCGGTCATTGCCCCTTATGTGATCCGGGACCGCCATATCCTCGTCCTCTGGGCGCCGGGCGGTCAAACCCGTCCCTACAAGGCGCCCGTATCCCTGTCGAAGAAAAACCTGGAATTCACCTATTACATCCGGAAGGCGTCCGCCACCGTCCGGGCGTCTCATCAGGACGAAGCGGAATTGCTGAGTCTGACGGCCACCGTACCCTTCGACGACCGGATTGCCCACCAGGCTTCTCTCGACGACCTTGACCCGGCCCTGATCCGTGAATTCTTGAGGGACGCGGGCAGCGCGCTCTATGACGACGCGAATCTCATGGATTTGCGTCAACTGTGCCGGCAGATGAACATCGTCGCCGGGCCGGATGAGATGCTCCGGCCCCTCAACGCGGGGCTGCTGTTTTTCAATGAAGATCCCACCCGTTTTTTCCCCCAGACGCAGATCGACGTTGTCCGGTTTCCCGAAGGGCCGGGCGGGGACGTTTTCACCGAGAAGATCTTCAAAGGGCCACTCAATCGCATTATCAAGGATGCTCTGGCTTACATCAACACCATTCTCATCGAGGAGATCGTCATCAAACAGAGAGGCCGGCCCGAGGCGGAACGCTTCTTCAACTATCCGTACGAAGCCCTGGAGGAGGCCCTGGTGAACGCCGTCTATCACCGCAGCTACGAAATCCGTGAACCCATCGAGGTGCGCATCCTGCCGGACATCGTGACCATCGCCAGCTATCCCGGACCGGATCGTTCAATCAATCTGGAGGATTTGCGGAACGGCCGCGGGGTGACGCGCCGCTACCGGAACCGGCGAATCGGCGAATTTCTCAAGGAATTGAATCTAACGGAAGGCCGCGGCACAGGCATCCCCAAGATCCTACGGGCCATCCGGAAGAACGGCTCACCGCCGCCCAGCTTTGAAACGGATGCGGACAGGACCTACTTCGTGGCCAGATTCCCGATCCATCCCAGGGCTCTCCGGCGTTTGGCGAAAGAAGGCATGGCTGAAGCGGAAAAGGCCGGGACCAGATCAGGACCAGCCGGACAGCTAAAGTCGCAGCTAAAGTCGCAGCTAAAGTCAGAAATGACGTCTTTGTCAGTTAAGGTGATAAATATACTCAAAGAAGGGCCATTAACGAAATCAGGTATATCTTCACAACTTGGACAAAAACAGGTATCCGGCCAGCTCCATCAGGTCATTCGTGACCTTCTTGCAGAAGAGAGAATTGAACGGACCATTCCGGATAAACCAAAGAGTCGCTTGCAAAAGTATCGTTTGAGAGAACGTGATTGACCAAACAGGCATCAGTGAGTGCTACAAATTAAAACCCAATCAACGCTAAGGCAGGTAACGTGAGTTCTGAACGAATCAGGAGCTGGCCAACAAAGGAACGCCCGCGCGAACGACTTATTGCCGAAGGCCCGGAACGGCTGACAGATGCCGATCTGCTCGCCATCATTCTTCGCATCGGATCAGGAACATTCAGGGAAGGTGTTCCAGGGACGAACGCCTACGAGGCTGCCCTCTCGATTCTGAGGGATTTCCGAGGTCTTCGCGGTCTTGATCGAGCCCGCATTCACGACCTGCTCAAGGTACCCGGCCTTGGGCCTGCGAAAGTCGCTCAGATCAAGGCCGCATTTGAGCTTGGAAAACGCGTGTGCGCTGGGAAACTCACGGCACCCGCCTTCGAATCCTCTCTGGCCGTTGCCAACCATTTCCGTCCGCGTTTCACCGGCAAGCGTGAAGAAATTGTGATTGCCTTGTTCTTGAATGGTCAGAACCAGCGCCTTGGCGAGAAGGACATCACCGAAGGAACGCCGACCCAAGCCACCGTGTATATCCGCCGCATTCTGGAAGAAGCCCTCCACGAATCTGCAGCGGCAATCGTCTTGGTCCACAACCATCCCTCCGGCAACCCTGAACCATCAGCCGGCGACGATGAAACAACGCACGACCTCTTGCGCGCCTGTAAACTGGTGGGTTTGGTCCTGCTTGATCATGTGATTGTCGGCGAGAACGATCACTACAGTTACACCGACACCGGTCGGCTTAAGGAACTTGAGAACGAATAAAG